>SLGL01000097.1 GCA_007123785.1 Balneolaceae bacterium | reverse complement strand
TATAAGAGGAAAACGCAAACCGGAATTTACGCCTCATATCGATGCCGGCGACAATGTAATTGTGATCAACGCTGAAAAAGTGGCTTTAACGGGTAAAAAAATGACCGACAAGCTCTATTTCCGTCACACAGGTTACCCCGGTGGTGAGAAGTTTACCTCAGCCGCAGACATGCTGGCCAAGGACCCTACTTCGCTGGTTACCCGTGCCGTTCGGGGCATGCTCCCCAAAAACAGGCTTGGCAGAAAGCTATTAACAAACCTTCGTGTTTATGCCGGCCCGGTACATCCCCACACTGCACAACAACCTGAAATTAAAGAGATTTAAACGTCAGTCATGGCACAAGAAAATTATATCGGTCGACGAAAAACCTCCACAGCACGCTTATACATTAAAAATGGAGGCGGCAGCTTTATTATAAACGGAAAGCAGATTGAAGATCACTTCAATACAAAAGCAAGGCTCAACATTGCCAAACTTCCGCTTACCGTCACCGAGCTTGATGGAAATTACGATATTAAAGTTACCGTTCGCGGCGGCGGCGTTACCGGCCAGGCCGGAGCCGTCTCTCTTGCTCTTGCACGTGCTTTAGATGATCTCAATGAAGACAAGCACTCTGTTCTGAAAGAACACGGACTTCTTACAAGAGACGATCGCATGGTTGAACGTAAAAAATACGGACAACCCAAAGCCCGCAAGAGATTCCAGTTCTCCAAGCGGTAATTTATATTTATGGTTGTTTCTGTTAGTAAATAACCATTACACGAATCACAAAACTCAATCACACATACACAGCGACTCTTCGTTGGGTGTTCCGATATTTAATAAATATTTATCGGGATTGGCGCAAGGGAATGACCTGTGTAGAGGACAAACTCAAACATACACATACCTGAATTATGTCTAAAGCTGCATCAGTAGAAGAACTACTCAAGTCCGGTGCCCATTTTGGTCACCTTACCCGCCGATGGAACCCAAAGATGAAAGAATTCATCTTTATGGCCCGAAATGGGATCCACATTATCGATCTCAAAAAAACAGAACAGTACCTCACAGAAGCTCTTGAAGAGGTTGCAAAACTTTCCCGCTCCGGCAAAACCATTCTTTTTGTAGGAACCAAAAAACAGGCTCAGGAGATCATCAAAACCGAGGCAATTCGCTGTGGGATGCCTTTTGTTACACACCGCTGGCTGGGCGGAATGCTCACGAATTTCAGTACCGTCCGCAAAAGTATTTCGCGAATGGAAGAGATCGAAAAAATGAAACAAGACGGGACGTTCGATGAACTCACCAAAAAAGAGGGCCTGATGCTTGAACGCGAACGTATTAAGCTGGAACAGACTCTCGGCGGTATCGCTAACATGACACGACTGCCCGGCGCTGTTTTCGTTGTAGATACCATTAAGGAACATATTGCCATCAATGAAGCTGTAAAATTGAATATCCCGATTATTGCGATGGTGGATACCAACAGCGATCCGGACATACCCGATTATATTGTACCCGCTAATGACGACTCGGCCCGAACCATTCAGCTGGTAACTTCACTGGTTGCCGATGCCATCATTGAAGGAAATGCCGAGCGAGAAGCGATGAAAGAAGAGGAACTGATGGAACAGGCCGCAGAAGAAGCCAAAGTATCATCAGACGATAGCAAGGGTCAAAAGTCTGAAGATGACGTAACTGTGAAAGTTAAACGCAGAAAACGACGCAGAAAAAAATCTGATGATGAAACTGGCGATTCAGACCAGGAACAAGAAGTTTCTTCGGCTGATTCGCAAAGCGACGAGAAGAAAGAGGCCAAACCAGCCGAAAAAGCAGAAAAAACTGAAGACGATTCCGAGAAAGAATAATCTGCAAACCCATAATTGACAAACTATTTTAGATATGAGTATCAGTGCAAAAGATGTTATGAAACTTCGCGAGGCTACTGGCGCGGGCATGATGGATTGCAAAAAAGCCCTCACCGAAGCCGACGGCGATTTTGACAAAGCGGTTGAAATTCTCCGTAAGAAAGGCCAGAAAGTTTCCGAAAAACGGGCTGACCGCGAAGCCAATCAGGGACTGATTCTGATTAGAATGAGTGACGACCGCTCTAAAGCTTCAGCGATTGAATTAAACTGTGAAACTGATTTTGTAGCGCGTAATGATGATTTCCAGGCCAAAGCCCAGGCATTTCTGAACTCGGCTTTCGAAAATGAGGCCGGTTCAATCTCTGAACTTCAAAATATCGAAATTGACGGACTTTCTATTGAAAAGCATCTTGAAGAGATGGTTGGAAAAATCGGTGAAAAGATCGAAATCAGCAAAGTGATTTACATCAATACCTCCGGCACACTGGTTGATTACATCCACCCCGGTAACCAGCTTGGTGTAATTGTGGAATTCGAAAGCAGCATTGATGATGAAACGATTGCAAAAGATGTAGCCATGCAGATTGCGGCGATGAACCCGATTGCCGTTACCCGTGATGGTGTGGATGCTACAGTCGTAGAAAAAGAACTCGAAATTGCAAAAGAGCAGCTCATCAATGAGGGCAAACCTGCAGAAATTGCAGAAAAGGCCGCCAAAGGCAAGCTTCGCCGGTTCTATGAAGAGCGGGTGCTGCTCGAACAAAAATTTGTAAAAGACAATGGTATTTCTGTTCAGGACTACCTGAAACAGAACAACGCCCCCACGGTGAGGTCGTTCCACCGTATTCAACTTGGTGAATCTTAAATTCATTTTCTCAAAAAAAGCTGCCTGTTCAGGTGGCTTTTTTTTTGGCTTTATTTTGCCAGTTTCGTTTTTACATGGTTTATGAAACGAAAGGTTGATACCTTTGAGCAAACTTTTTCACAACAGTTCTTTTAACCCATTAAACTTCTATCATTTTGGCTGACCATTATAAGCGAATTTTATTGAAACTGAGTGGCGAGGCTCTTCTCGGTGAACAGGGACACGGAATTGACGCAAAAATGCTTTCGCATTACGCAAATGAAATCAAATCCCTCCAGCACATGGGCATTGAAGTTTCTATTGTCATTGGCGGAGGCAATATTTTCAGGGGAGTTCGGGGAGCGACAGAAGGCATGGATCGTGTACAGGGAGACTATATGGGAATGCTTGCTACCATGATAAACAGTATGGCCCTGCAGGATGCTCTCGAACGAAAAGGGGTGCATACCCGGCTTATGAGTGCCATTCGAATGGAAGAGATTGCCGAGCCATACATCCGGCGCCGTGCAATTCGACATCTCGAAAAAGGCCGTGTAATTATTTTCGGAGCAGGAACCGGTAATCCCTACTTTACGACCGATACCGCAGCTTCACTCAGAGCCATAGAAATTGAATCGGAAGTTATTCTGAAGGGAACACGTGTGGACGGGATTTACGACTCTGACCCTGAAAAAAACGATAATGCCGAGAAGTTCGATATCATTGATGGCGACGAAGTTCTCAACCGAAGGCTTGATGTGATGGACCTTACAGCTTTTACACTTTGCCGTGACAATAAAACACCCATTATTGTTTTCAACATGAATGAAGAGGGCAACCTTATAAAAGTAGTAAACAAAGACACTTCGGTAGGCACAACAGTTGTTTGGGATAAAATGTAGTTTTGTTAAATTTGATGTTGCCGATGGCTATCATTCATCGACCCGTTTTCCGGAACTAAAACTTAAAAATATTCTAAACTTATGATTTCCGAAGAATTACAACTCATCATCGACGCGGCTGGTGAAAGTATGGCCGAGGCTGTCGCCTTTTGCAAAAATGAATTTGCCGTCATCCGTGCCGGGAAAGCAAATCCATCACTTCTCAACCAGGTGAAAGTTGATTATTACGGCTCTCAAACTCCGCTTAACCAGCTTGCTACTGTAGCTGCACCAGAACCCAGGCTCCTTACCGTCCAACCCTACGACAAATCTGTGATGGAAGATATTGAAAAAGCGATTATGTCGGCCGGACTGGGACTGAATCCCAATAATGACGGATCTATTATTCGTATCCCTTTACCGATGCTTTCGGAAGAGAGGCGGATAGAACTGGTAAAACATGCTAAAGATGTTGCCGAGAAGGCACGAATCAGTATCAGAAATAACCGCCGGGATGCCAACGACGAAATAAAAAAAACTGTACAAAGTGAATCACTCCCTGAAGACAGCCGATATGAAGGTGAAGAAGAAGTTCAAAAACTGACCGATAAATACATCAGTAAAGTGGACGAAATGCTCGAAGCCAAGGAGAGCGAAATTATGACGGTATAGCACCTTTTTTTGCCACGATTTCTTTTTTAATGAACTTTCAACTAACCTGAATTATTGACAATTTCAACTTCGCCTTGACTATACAATAATTCCCTGGTGAATAATTCAGATTAAATTGAGGGATGATCTCAACACTTTACATGTAAGGCAAAACAATTGAATTACCGCAGCCTTTTTACAGCAACCTGATCTTTCATGTATATTTCCGAACTCGAATTACACGGCTTTAAAAGTTTTGCCCATAAAACACATGTAAAATTTGATGACGGCATCACAGCCATCGTTGGGCCGAACGGATGTGGTAAATCAAACATTGTGGATGCCCTGCGATGGGTTCTCGGCGAACAGCGGCCCACTCTTCTTCGATCCAGCTCGATGAGCAATGTAATCTTTAACGGAACAGCGAAGAAAAAGGCTTTAGGCATGGCCGATGTATCCCTCACCTTCGTGAATGACAAGGGCATACTTCCGGTCGAGTACAGCGAGCTTACCATCACTCGGCGGCTCTATCGTTCGGGTGACAGCGAGTATCTCATAAACAACACATCCTGCAGGCTCAAGGACATTATGGACCTGTTTATGGATACAGGGATGAGTTCGGACGCCTATTCTGTAATTGAACTGAAAATGGTTGAAGAGATCCTGAATGACCGAAACAACGACCGGCGCCGACTTTTTGAAGAAGCCGCCGGAGTTACCCGGTACAAAGAGAATCGGAGACAAACTATCCGGAAGCTGGATGAAACCCTGAAAAACCTTCAGCGGCTGGAAGATATTCTTGTTGAAATTCGAAAAAAAACACGCTCCCTCGAAATACAGGCAGACAAAGCCGCAAAAGCCAAGAAATTCAGGGCTGAACTGGAACAACTCGACAAGGCGTATACACTTCACGAATATAACACCATTAAAGAGGAACTGGAGCCTCTTGAAGCCCGCATCAAAAACGCTGAAAAAGAGAAAAAAGAGGTAGGCGAACGGGTAAATGAACTGGAAGAAGCCGAAGAGAAAACCCGTGCCAGATTGCTCGAAAAAGAACGGAACGAAGCCGAAGCTAACCGCCGTGTGAGCCAGCTCCATTCCGCCATCAGAGAGATGGAAACATCGCTTAAAATTAACCGGGAAAAAATTGTAAATGAAGAAAGTGTCATTAATCAGCATCTGTCAGACATCGAACAGAGCAACATCGACCTTGACGAACTCGAAGTATTAAAAGCGGCCAGCATTAAAAAACTGGAAGGATTCTCGGATGAAATTGAAAAGTCGAAAAAGAGCCTGAGTGAATCTAAAAGTACATTTTCCGAAGTTCAGCAGAAGTTTACAAGGGTGCGCCACGAACTTTATGAACTGGAAATTGCCATCAGTGATGCCAACAAAAAACTCACAGGACTCCAGACAAGCCGTATCAAACTGGAATCGAAACTGGAGAGCAGCGAGGATGATGAGCTGCGAATAGGCCGTGACATCGAAAATTTTGAAGATGAAATTCTGAATGCCCAGGGTGAACTGAAACTTGTCAAAGAGAAGGCTGACAACATAAACACCAGGATAGAAGAACAGGAACAACTGCTGAAACAAGCGATCGATAAACGAACCGAACTCGAAAACCAGCGGGAATCCTTGCGTGATTCAATCCGAAGTCTCAAGAGCAACAGGGATGCCGTTCAGTCTGAAATCACTCTTTTAAACAGTATTGCCGAATCGAATGAAGCGATGCCCTCATCGGTGGCTTACCTGATAGATAATCACTCTGAAGCGTTTGAACTTTTGATACCTGTTGGTGAAATATTACAGACCCGCGAAGAGTACACCGCAGCTTTGGAAGCGGCACTGGGTGATGCGGTCAACTATCTTGTCACCGGCTCGATGGCGGATGCCAGACACGCTTCTGAGATCCTTAGGGAGAATAAAAGAGGACGGGCAACTTTCATTCCTATGCACGAACTGAAAGAAACGTACCCGGTTGAAGGTGAATCCATTTTGCAGCACGTTCAGTTTGATCTGCCGTTTAAAAAGGTTGCAGAACTTCTTTTGGGTCAGGTTTTATTGGCTGACAACCTGGATGAAGCAGGAGCACTTTTGCAAAGCAGAGGTTCATCGGCGGTTACATCCGAAGGTGACCTGATCACCTCCGAACGGATTCTGAAAAGCGGCAGTCGTAACCAGCAGGCGGGTATTCGTCTTGGGCTGAAAGACAAACTTGAAAAACTGGGTAAACAGCAGGCCAAAATTGAAGATTCTCTACAAAAAGAAGTGCAGAACCTTGAGAATAACAGTGAAAAGCTAAAAGAGATTGACCAGGAATCGATCCGAAAGGGGATCCGTGATTTGCAAAAATCTGCACGGGAACTTGAACAAAAAATGAGCCGCTATCAGTCGAGTGTTCAGGTGTATGAGAAAAACATTGTCGAACTGAATACTCGGAAAGAGTCAATGGCGGGCAGTCGCGACCTGGCTGAAGAGGAGCTTGAAAACCTCCAGCCACAACAGAAAGAGCTTCAGCAAAAAATTTCGGGCCTGGGCCGGCAGCAAGAGGAGAAAAAGAAAACTCTTCAAAAACTTGAAGAACAGCGAGCCATTGCCCAAAATCGCTACAACGACGCACAGCTTAAACACCAGGATCTGAAGAACAAAACTGACAACCTTGGCCGCGATGTTGAACGGGCGGAGTCGGGCATTGCCAATATGAAACAGAGGCTGGAAACCCGCAGTGAACTGCTCGGCAAGAGCCGTGATAAAATTACCTCCTACAAAGCAGAAATTGAAGAGACCGAAAAAGAGCTCGAAACAACACGGGTTCAGAAAACCGCGGCTGACTCCAGGCTGGAAGAAGCAAGAAAAGAGAGCAGTCGTCAGCGTGGTCAGATCAACGAAATTGAGAAGGAGCTGAAAGAGCTGAGACGGCGGAAAGAGGTGAACCTGGAGCTGGTTCATCACCTTACGATGGCTAAAGAAAAATTCGAAATTCAGGCTCAGTCTCTCTCCGACCACATCTGGGAAACCTACGGTATTTTAATGGACCAGGTAATAGAGAAGTTACCCGAAGATCTTGAACCGGATGAAGCCAAAACCAGAATTGGCAATCTCCGTCAAAAACTGAACCGAATCGGGGATGTAAATCCACTGGCCATAGAAGAGTTTAAAGAAGAGAAAGAGCGGCTGGAATTTTATGAAAACCAGATTGAAGATCTCCATCAGGCAGAAAAAGAGATGCGGGAAACGATCCGTGAGATTAATCAAACCGCAACTGAACGATTTAATGAAACATTTGAGAAGATCCGGCTAAACTTTCAAAGTGTATTTCACACTCTCTTTCACGAGGATGATTATTGTGACCTGCTGATTGAACAGGATGCTGAAGACCCGCTCGAGGCTAAAATTGAAATTAAAGCCAATCCGAAAGGAAAGAGGCCATCGAGTATAAATCAACTTTCTGGAGGTGAAAAAACGCTGACGGCCATTGCTCTTCTTTTTGCGATTTACCTTGTAAAGCCCTCCCCTTTCTGTGTTCTGGATGAGGTGGATGCCCCGCTGGATGACGCTAATATCGAACGATTTTCACAAATGCTGAAAAAGTTCAGTCAGGAAACTCAGTTCATCATCATCACACACAACAAAAAAACCATGTCGAAAGCGGAGATGATGTATGGTGTTACCATGCCTGAAACCGGTGTAAGCCGCCTTGTGGGTGTGAAACTTGACGAGGTAGCAGCGGTTTAAAAGTACCAGCCCTCCATTCGGTTTTCAGGCATTTGGATCAGCCTGAACTTTTTTACTTCCATACTCATCTAATGTCCTGTCATCTGTAAATACTACGGATATATGATTGTTTTTAGATCTGTCAACAAACTTCCAAGCATAGCGAAAATCTTCCAGAAAATTTATACATTCTCATCAATCAACAAATCATTACATTTTATGAGTTAACCCGGCTTTTTACTTAAAAAAAGCAAAGCCAGCCCTCATGAAATACAATTACTTCGATAACCTGCCGGCAATAAAGCTTCCAAAACAAGCTACTACACTGAATCAGAAGGTTTGGCACTACATACCAGAAACCGTTCCTGAAAAACTGTTCATTGGTAAAATCTGGAAAACCTGCGGAGCATCCGATGTTACACGGCTTGAAACGGTTCTGCCTAAAGGAACGGTCGAAATCGTTTTCAACTTTTCGGATGGTATCTCCTTCAGAAAGTTCGGGGAAAAGACCTCAAGCCCACTCCCGTCTGTATTTGTTAACGGTTTAAATTTTTCTCCGGTTCATGTATCCCTTCCAAAAGGCCAACACTATTTTGGCCTGCAGCTTCACCCCTGTGCACTCCCCTCTCTTTTTGACCTTACGTTGGAGGAGTGCAATAACCAGATACTGGGAAAGGAAGTTATCTGTAAATCTCTGAATCATCTTACCGAACAGCTCTCTGAAACGCATAACTTTTTGATGCAGGTAAACCTGGTTCTGAACTGGTTAGACAAAAAACTTTCCGAATGTTACCTCGATATGGATATATACAGGCGAATACTTTCTCTCCACCTCAATCAAAATATCATTCACCTGTCAGTAAGAAAACTCGGAGAAGATTATTCTTTGTCTGAACGACACCTCAGGAGACTTTGCAGACATTTTTTAGGTCTCTCTCCTGAAAAACTGATACTCTACAAAAAGTATCTGGCGGCACTCAAATGCCTGCATCAATCTGGTCAAAAACTGACTGCCGTCGGACTTGAATGCGGTTTTTATGATCAGTCTCACTTTATCCGGACATTCAGGCTCTTCACCGGAATGACACCGGGCAACTACATCGTAAAGAAAGGGATCATTCCCGGCCATATTTTTGAAATTCCGCACTGATGTCCGACTCATACAATTTTTTTACTTCGGTCACAGACAACTTCTTCTGAGTATAAACCATCCTTACATTATTCGCTATGAATCTAAAAAATCTGATTTATCTGCTGACCTGTTTATTCTTTACAATGATTTCCGGCGCTGCTCTCTACGAACATATTGCCGTGGTGCCTCAGTGGAGTGCAGCTCCTCCGGCTTCGCTGAGCATGTTCCAGGGTGAATATGGAATCAATCCAGAGTCCTTTTGGATGATGATACATCCCGTTACCCTGTTGTTTATGATCACCACTCTCATTTTATGCTGGAAATCAGCACAACGGAAATACCTGCTGATCGCATTTTCGGGATATATATTGATTCTGATTTCAACGGCAATCTATTTTGTACCAGAATTGATAGCCCTTACTACCGTTGAATTTAGCGAAACCGCTGATACTGAACTCACCAATCGTGCCGGTTTATGGGAAATACTTAGTATTATTCGCATGATCATTATAATGGGACTGGCTGTTGTCTTATTTTTCGGATTGACCAAAAGTGATTAGAAACTGAAATCAGTTAAGCCCGTGTACCTCAATAAGAAATTTTTGGACTCACTGTAGACGCGCCAGCTCCGCCTCTGCGGCGATGAATCCGAAAGAAGGCCACTGGCCGGAATCGTAAACCAATTTCCAGATCTCCACGGCCCTCTCCTCCCTTCCGTTAATGTAGTGCCAGTTCCCGATTCCGTATCCCAGGGTCGCATTTTGAAGCGCATCTTCGCCAGACTCCAGCAAACGGTTGGTGTCAAAAATTCCGTTAAAAACGAGGATAAGGTTCAGGTAAACATCATTTTCCAGTAATTCGACATCGGGCTGAATGTCGGCTATAGCCCGACCCGCCTCCACATCTTTGCCCATCCGCTTTAGTGCCATGTAATACCAGTAGAGCGTGGCGATTCGCATGTCTTCGGACAGTTCAAGTTCCAGGGCCTTTTCGTATGCATCGGCTGCGTTTTGAAAATCACCTTTAGCGTAATAGGCCAGCCCCATGTGGTACCACACATTCGATTTGAGTGTACTTGTGGGAATTCCAGCAGGATTGGGCAGGCCGTCCGGCTCAACCTGGTCTTCCCGGTTTCGCATAAGGCTTTCTGCATTTTCAAAATCTCGAATGGCCATATCGAACATTCGCAGTGTAAGATAACGGTGCCCTCTGTGCCGGTACATACGCGGGTCTTCGGGATGTTTGAAAATTCCTTCGGTAAAAATGCGTACCGCTTCACGATATTCTCCCAGATAGGCAGTTCGTCTTCCCAGCCAGATAATTACTTCGGGGTCTTCGGGGTCAACACGATAATCCATCACAGCCTGAAGGAGGTTGGTATTGTGTTCATCATAGGTTTGGGAATCTATTTCCGGGGTTCTGAGAGTATCGCCCAGCAGAGAATAGCCCTGTACTCCCGATGGGACCGGCGGCAGCTCGTGTGACTCCTGACAAGCCAGTAGAGTAAATACAGTAATTGTGATGGCACAGATCATTTTAAAGTAAACTGACTTGGTTTTCATATCAATGTTTTGTTTTCTATTCATCTGATATCTCTCATAATGTGATTTAAACTACAGAGTGGGTTAGTTTGTATATTATTTATTGTTACTAAAGGTAATATTATGATGGCCCTTAACCCGCATTTCTCACACTAAAATTCTTGGTGAGAAATGCGGGTTAAGCCCCTCTTGCCTGTATCGCTTCTCAAAAAACGACTGTCAGTTCAATTTCTTCTTCTCCGCGGAGTATTCGGACAGTCATTTCATCCCCTTCTTCCACATCGCTCATCAGCTCCATATAATCATAAATATCGCTGATTTCCCGGTCGTCCATGCGGATGATGATGTCACCATCGATTATTCCGGCTTCCTCTGCGGTGTTACCTTCTCGAACGGTTTCTATCCTGAAACCGTTGCCGGACCATGTATAATCCGGAATCACACCCAGGCCAACACCATCACGTCTCATTGTTACGCCTCTCGGGTCGGTCGATTCTCTGAATTCGATCTCGTCCGGTGCTTTTTCATCCAGCAGCCGGATGGCCTGTTCCACATGCGCCAATACCCATTCCATACCTTTGTAATTGATTTTATCGGCCGTATCGGAAGCGCGGTGATAATCGTCGTGCGTGCCAGTGTAATAGTGCAATACAGGAATGTCAGCTTCATAAAAAACGGCGTGATCACTGCTGCCCATTCCGCCGGGTGTACGTGTAATTACCAATGAATCTGCTGACACTTCATCCAGAAGGTCATCCCATATATTGGCCGTTCCGGTTCCGAATATATTCAGCTCACCGTTGCTCAGTCGTCCGATCATGTCCATGTTGATCATCGCCATTACAGAGTCCTTCGGCATCTCCAACTCTTCCACATAATTGCGGGCACCAAGCAATCCGAGCTCTTCACCGGAAAAAGCGATAAATATGAGCGTATTTTTTGCAGGATTCTCTGCAAAACGACTGGCAAGCCACAAAAGTCCCGCTGTTCCCGAAGCGTTGTCATCGGCCGAATTGTGAATAGCCGGTTCTCCTCCCGAATCCATCGAAATAAGTCCGCCCATACCCTGTCCGTCGTAATGCGCACCAATGATAATGTATCGCTCAGGATGTACCCTTCCGGGCACACCCCCCACAATATTACGTGAGATGTGGTTTTCCACTTCCATCAGCTGAGTTATCGGGCCGGTCAATTCGAACTGCTGAACGTAGGTCTCCATATTTACCATCGGCAGCAATCCATAAAACGAAAACCGGTCGGAAATATAATTGGCTGCTTCAGCCTCCTGCATGGTTCCGGCCAGACGTCCTTTCCTGGTATCATCTGCCAGCCACTCGACATGCTCTTTTAAAAATTCTGCAGTTGATACTTCATTGGCTTGTTTCTGACATCCGGCCAGATAAACAACTGTTGCAAGTATCAGCAAACAGAAAATAATACCGGAATTTCTATATAAAAACATTATTGATCTTTTTCTTGAAGCATACGGCTTTCCTGCCTATTTTTAAACCACTAAACCAATCAAAAGGTTGGGGGTGTCTCTGTTCATTGCAGAGGCTGAGATCATACCCTGTGAACCTGAACCGGGTCATACCGGCGGAGGGAAACCGATCTGAAGCAGATGCGGGTTGCACGCATATCTGTTTTACCCCCTCCTTCAATCGCAGCACTTATTGAAAGGAGGCATTATGCTTAGACAAACAACAATTCTTATCTTTTTTATCCCGTTTCTGGCGGGATTTTTCAGCCATTCTTACGCACAAACAATCGAAGGACGTGTTTCCAATGCATCAACCGGTGAATCTCTCGAGGGAGCGACCATTATGGAAAGCGGCACCGCCAACGGCACATCGGCCGGGACGGACGGCGCATTTTCTATTTCGCTGATTTCTGATGGTTACGAGCTCACGGTTAGTTTTGTGGGATACCAGGCAAAAACCATCACGGTGACCGATCCCGAAGAGTTTCTTGATATTTCGCTTGAAGAGCAGGTTTATCTTTCCGGCGAAGTATTTGTAAGCGCCCTTCGGGTAGATGATTCCACCCCGATCGCCTACAGCAACATTAGCCGGGAAGAGATCGAATTGAGAAATCTTGGCCAGGATATTCCGTTTTTGATCAGCTCAACACCTTCAGTGGTTTCCACGTCGGATGCCGGTGCAGGAATCGGGTATACCGGCGTCACAATTCGCGGTGTGGACTCCGGGCGTATCAATGTAACCATCAACGGAATCCCGCTGAATGATGCCGAATCACACGGTGTTTTTTGGGTAAATATGCCCGACCTGGCTTCATCCACACAGAATATTCAGATACAGCGTGGTGTGGGCACATCCACTCACGGTGCCGGTGCTTTCGGGGCCACGATGAATCTTCAGACCGCCATCATGAACCCTGATGCGTATGGAGAACTGAATACCGGCCTTGGCTCATACGGAACACGAAAAGCCAATGTACAACTTGGTTCTGGCATCCTGGAAAACGGATGGCAGGTGGAAGGCCGCCTCTCCAAAATTGATTCCGAGGGCTACATTGACCGGGCCAGTTCCGATCTGCGTTCATTTTATCTCTCCGGTGCGCGCCACGGTGACCGAAGCCTGCTGAAAGCCGATCTGTTTTCCGGCCAGGAAGTGACCTATCAGGCCTGGAACGGGGTTCCCGAACCGATTCTGAAAAACGACACTTCCCAGCTTGAACACTACATTGCACAACTCTGGCTGGGTGCAGAAGACGCCTCCCACTGGCGCGAAAATATCGGCAACCGGCGTTTTAATGAGTTTACCTACGACAACCAGGTGGACAACTACCAGCAGGATCATTACCAGCTTCATTACTCCTATCAGGTAACCAACAGCTGGACCGTCAACACCTCACTCCATTACACTTATGGACGAGGCTATTTTGAGCAGTTCCGTCAGAACGACCGGCTCTCCACTTACAATATCAGCCCGGTTGAAATTGGCGGAGAAGTGATAGACCGGAGCGATCTTGTACGCAGGCGATGGCTGGACAATCATTTTTATGGTGCGGTTTTCTCAACCGAAATCAATCGCCCTGATGAATGGAACCTGACATTCGGAGGTGGCTACAACGAATACGATGGCGACCATTTCGGTGAGGTGATCTGGTCACGTTTTGCCGGAGACAGCGAACTGGGCGACCGCTACTACGATAACAACGGCTTCAAAACCGATTTTAACGTCTATGGCAAGCTCAATTACTACTTGAGTCCTTCTCTCAACACCTACCTGGATTTGCAACACAGGACAGTCACCTACCGGTTTGTGGGGCTTCGCATCGATGGGGAAACCGGAGAAGTTTCAGATGTAACACAGCGCGACCGTATCAACTTTTTTAATCCTAAAGCCGGGTTGGTGTACCGCTTTGGTGACGGGCACCGCACTTTTGCCTCGGTAAGTGTGGGCGGCAAAGAACCCACCCGGCGTGATTATGTGGAATCGACCGAAGAGAGCCGTCCTGATCCCGAGCGCCTTTATGATTTTGAATTTGGATACCAAGGTTCCTTTGATCGTTTTGAAGCGGGTCTGAACCTCTACTACATGCTCTACAAAGATCAGCTCATCAACACAGGTGAGGTAAATGATGTCGGCAACATTGTGCGTGAAAACGTGCCCGACAGTTATCGGGCCGGTATTGAGCTGCAACTGGGTGCCAGAATTCTGCCACAGCTTCACTGGAACGGCAACGCCACGTTCAGCCAGAACCGAATTCGTGAATATGAGCACTTCCTGGATGATTTTGATCAGGGTGGTCAGCAGGCCGAGATCTACAGAGATGTGGATATCGCCTTCTCCCCTTCCGTCATTGCCAATTCCATCCTGGCTTACCGGACCGGTTCGGTCACTACCGAATGGATTTCGCAATACGTGTCCCGGCAGTTCCTTGATAACACCGGTAATAGTGATCGTGCCATCGATCCCTATTGGGTGAATAACCTTCGCTTCAGTTATGAATACGACCGTTTCCCTTACCTGAGAACGATTATTGCCTCTGTACAGGTGAACAATCTGTTTGACAGAAAGTACGTTTCCAACGGTTATACCTTCGGATGGATTTCCGGCGGTGAGGAGCAGTTTTTCAACTATTACTACCCCCAGGCCGGGCGAAATCTTCTGGTAAATGTAAAATTTGGGTTTTGATCGCTAATCTCAATATTTTTCAAAAAAGTGCGGGTATTGTAATTTAACCCGCACTTTTTCGGCTTGATTTCCTTTCACTGAACTTAAACTGTCTTCTGGATTCTACCTGCAGATAAATTTCCACATCACACAATAAAAAATAGTTTATACTCTTATTTTTACACCTTTGAATTTTCAGTAACTTAGCTCATCCAAAAAATATCATCTCTGGAGTAAAATGAAAACATTGTTTGTCACTTTGTTCATCTCATTCTACCTGTTTTTTCCTGTTTTTCTGTATGCTCAAATCACCCCGGCCGATGTGGTAGTTGATTCCGCTAAAACCGTTGAAATAACACTTGCCGATCGTTCAACACTCATCGGAAATATCCTTTCAGTGGATGATAATGAACTGGAATTGCGCAAAGATGCCACGAGGGTTTTTGTCCAGCTCAGCCAAATCAGGTCGATCCGTGAGGTTGATCTGACACGAAAAGGTGCCCTTTGGTTTGAAAACCCAAATTACAGCCGCCTGTTTTTCTCGCCTACAGCACGGCCTCTGAAAAAAGGGGATGGATATTATCAAAATATCTACGTGTTCTTTAATAACTTTGCTTACGCTGCAACAGATAATATCGCGGTTACAGCCGGATTTACACTTATCCCTACTGTTCGGATATCAGAGCAGCTCTATTTCGTAACAGGTAAATTTGGCATGGAGGTATCCCCTAACAACTACCTTGGCGGTGGGCTTGGAGTTGCCACAGCAGGAGGTGCTGATGAAGGCCTTGTGATCGGCTATGCCAACTATACACGCAGTTTTCACCGTGCAAGCCTCACAGGCGGTGTGGCCGGTTTCACCCTGAGTGATTCAGATGCCGGAACATACGCTTTCTACTTTGGCGGAGATTATCGAGTCTCACAAAGAGTGGCTATTGTCACAGAAAATTTTATATTCCCTGAATCTCCAGACCCTTTCGGCATCTCCTACGGTGTAAGGCTGATGGGGCAGCGAATGAGCTTTGACCTCGCCTACTTCCGACCCGGCCTGGGATCCGATGTAGGCTTTGGTATACCCTACGTGGATGTGGTCATCAATTTCTGAAAAAAATTACTCTTCCACTTCAGGCACTTCGATGCGAACAGGAACTTTCACCGTATCCCAGTGTAGCACGAGATCACCACTGGTTTCGGTCACGTTCTCGAAGTAAAACATCATCTGATCCACATAATGCGACTCTTCGGACTGAACCGTAACGCGCAGTACATCTTCGGATTCATCATATTGGGTGCCCCAGGAAAGCTTGTTATTGATGATTATTTGCCACTCATCTTCTCCCGGAATCGTATAGAGCGAGTAGGTTCCGGCAGGAACTGCTTCTCCCTCAATGTATACATCATCCGAAAAAACAATGGCGGTTGCTTCGTTGGCACCGGTTCTCCATACTTCATGATGAGGTACCAGGCCGCCAAAAATTTCACGGTCGCGGACACCCGGCCTACCGTAAGTAAGATAGACTTCGGTCAGCCCGATAGTTTGGGCTACGGAGGCATTAGGGCTTGCCCAAACACGGTCGGTTGTACGCTCTTGTGCAGCAGCATTTTGAGTGAGAAAAATTCCGGTAAAAAGCAGTAAAATAGCAGTTAGCAGGGTTTTCATAAGCTTTAGTAAAATTAAGACCTCATGTTGATGTTTGTTCGTTGCAGGATCAAAAGAGACCGGAAATTATCACCGGTCAACTCTTCAGACCTCCTGCCTATTATAATGACTCTTGAAGTAAATGTGGAAAATCTTTTTTGAATTTAGCTAATTTAGGTGCAATTACAACTGAACAATACCCCGCATTCGGGTTATTATTGAAATAGTTCTGGTGATAATTCTCTGCACGGCTGTAGTTTGAAAGCTCGGTGATTTCCGTTACGATGGGATCATCCCACAAATCGGATGCATCGGTTTTTTTCAGTGATTTTTCTGCAATAGCTTTCTGTTCTTCATCCTTATAGAAAATAGCCGAGCGATATTGCGGACCTACATCATTGCCCTGGCGGTTGAGGGTGGTAGGATCGTGCGTATGCCAAAAAACTTCTAACAATTCTTCGAAGGAGATCACATCGGGGTTAAATTCCACGCGTGCAACTTCGGCATGTCCGGTTCTCCCCGTGATTACCTGTTCATAAGTGGGATTGACCACATGGCCGCCGGCATAACCCGACTCCACAGCCATAACACCGTTCACGCGCTGGTAAATCGCTTCAACACACCAAAAACAGCCCGCTCCAAACACAGCTACTTCGGTTTTTGTTTCTGATAATTTATCTGATTCTGGCATAACTGAGAAAAGAGAAGTTAATAAAATTAGCAAATTCATGGCTGTACGAGTTTAGTTACATAACCTGCACTCTTGTGAATAATGCAGGTAAACAATGAAGAAACGCAAATCACCGTAGAAACGTGCCGGTAGATTCAGTTTTTATTGAACAAAAAAAAGAAGTTTACCTTATAACATAAAATCAGCAATAAATCTTCTATCCTGCATCAATCTTAATACGATACTCAATTCTGGTTTCGGCCCATATTAACTCTGCGTACCACTGCGATTCAATTTGCGCAACTCTACGAGACCCCCCTTCGTCCACTACACCTTGCCCTTTTCCCACCGATTCGAGGTAGTTTTCCTTTTCGGGTTTTATCCTCAACTCCTCGAAACTGTCAACTCCTTTTTCAAAACAACTCGCCTCGGGGTGTTTTTTAGAACCTACCATTGCCGCTTCTTCATTATGAATGAGAGAGGCATCTAACGAGTCGATCCGGGATCATCCCAATCATTATAATTGACTCATTTTCCGAAAAACACATCCAATGATTTAACTAAATCAGATCACCTGTCAAACACCGGCAAAATCCGGATTGAAACCAGACCGCAAAGAATACTTGAAACGATTGCCAGCATCAGGATAGAGTTCATCGTAAAGGCCGCATCGAGCATCCAGCCCACAAGAAACGGGCTCATGGCAGTGCTGAACACCATAACAGTGGCAAACATGCTCTGCACCGTCCCGATCAGCCGGGTTCCGAACATTTCGGCAAATAGAGCTGATTTGATCGTACTGCCGATTCCCATCGTCACTCCGATCAATCCCATGTAGACGAATGCCGCCCATGAAGCTGAAAAAAGATAAGCGACAAATAGCCCGCCAATCATCGGAACCAGTAAAAATGGAAACAGAGCCTTTGCAGAAAAACGATCGATAAGAGGACCGGTAAATATGCCTGCGATAATTCTCGTCACCGCAAATGCCACAAATGCAGATGCAATCAGTGCAGCAGTCCAACCGAGTGCTTCGGCAGCAGCAACCTGGTAGAGAAAAAGTCCGGTCACCCAAAAAGGCGGAATGAGTGTAGCTGGCAGTACATAAAAAATGCGGTGATCGCTCAGAATTGTATTGTAATTTTCTTTGGCGGTTCCGATTTCTCCCTCTTCACCGGGCTCTTCATCTACAATGTGTTTCTCCCTGCGAATAAGCAGCCACAGCACAGGAATAAAAACCAGTGCAATAACAGCCGCTATGATTCCCCAGGTGGTTCGCCAGTGAAAGACCACCAGCATAGCAGCGATCAGGGACGGAAGCAGTGCTTCACCCAGAGGGTAGCCCAGTGAAGAAATACTGAGAGCTTTTCCGCGCTGACCGTCGTAGTATCTGGCCATGGTAGCCTGTGCAGTATGGCTGCTAAGCCCCTGCCCGGAAAGCCTGAGAAGAATCAGGCTTACGAATAACATGGCGATATGCCAGGAAATGGCCATCATCGCACTGGCAAAAAGTAAGCCGGCGGCAACATACATACTATACTGACGCAGCGGTATTCGATCGATCCACTGTCCAAGCCACGGCAAAGCAATTGCACCGGTGAGCGTGGCAGCGGAGTAAAGTACTCCGAATGAAGCGTTGCTCATATCAAACGCCACGAGGAAATAGGGCACAAACAGTGAAATTAAAAAGGTTTGCCCAAAACTTGAGAAAAATGTAAAGGAAACTGCAAAAGAAAGGAGTCGTCTCTCTTTCAATGCAAATGTCAGGTAAGACATAATTAATACTGGTAGTTCAGGTCGTTTTAAAAATTCACCTTAAAAATACCAAAAAAACGCCTCATTTGTTCCAGAACCAACTGTTTTTTGGCAATTTTTACCCGAAGCGCTTCCACTTTTATTTAAAAACATAACCCCTTACACATGATTTTTTTTAAAGATTTCAGTTTTGGTTTGAATGGTACTGAACAGCCTCCTATTTTCTGTTTTACCAAACCAACTCTATCGCGATTATGGCAACGAAATATATTTTTATAACGGGAGGTGTTACATCATCGCTTGGGAAAGGCATTATTTGTGCATCTCTCGGGCGTCTTCTCATCGCCAGGGGACTGCGTGTTACTATCCAAAAGCT
>SLGL01000122.1 GCA_007123785.1 Balneolaceae bacterium | reverse complement strand
TTCCAACCTGTTGAATTGGCACATTTGCACCCTCTATCAGTGATGCAGGTCCATTCTGAAGGTCGGGCAGACTTTCTTTGTACTGGTCGTTTGCCACAAACGTAGGGTCGTAGAATTTTCTGAGATTTGTAGTAATCATACTTGATGGGTAATAAAGGTTTTGTAAATATTTAACCTCGGTTAGGACAATATTCCGCCATATTTCGTTCAGTTTCGTAGAGTTTTACGGAATATAGTTTAGCCCCTTTACTTGCCGTGTTGTTTACGGGTTTTTCTATTTCATAAAAGAAAGCTCTGCAAAGATTTTCAGTACTGGGGATGATACCCTGCAGAAACGGAACTTCAAGATTCAGGTTTTTATGATCGCAAGAATCGATAATTTTTTCTTTGATAATCGCTTTCAGTTCACCCAGATCAATCACATAGCCAGTCTCTTCATCTGGTTCCCCGGCAACGGTCACCTCAATCACATAGTTATGTCCGTGCCAGTTAGGATTATTACACTTGCCAAATACCCGTCGGTTCCAATCATCCGGTTTACCGGGATTGTGCAGCCGGTGAGAGGCATTAAAATGAGCTTTTCGTGTTACGTAGATCAAAATAGTCGGGTAGTATCGATGTTTATACCAAAGTAAACTGTCAAACAACCTATATTCAAAAACGGTTCCTGCTGTTTAATGATTTTTTTTAAAATTGATATTAAATATTCACAAAATTGGCTGTAATATTTCCCACAAATTATTTGCAATGATTTCGTGCCCTTCTTCAGTGGGATGAATTCCATCGGGCAGATTCAAGTCGGGTTCACCGGCAACCCCTTCGAGGATAAACGGCATGTACACTACATCATTAGCCTCGGCCAGTTCGGTATAAATCGTTCGGAACGCTTCGGTGTAGTCGCTGCCCATATTTGGCGGGGCCTCCATTCCGGTCAGTACGATTGTGATTTCCGGATACGTTTCCTTCACTTTATCCATTATTCCCTGGAGGTTTTTTTTGGTATCCTGAGGATCGATTCCCCGAAGTCCGTCATTCCCTCCCAGTTCAAGAACAAAAACATCAACATGTTGCTGTAGAATCCAATCCACTCTGCGCAATCCGCCAGCCGATGTTTCACCACTGGAGCCGGCATTGACAACCCGGTAATCCAGGCCATTTTCATCAATTTTTTCCTGAATTATTGCCGGAAATGCCTGATCTTCCTCAAGCCCGTACCCGGCTGTAATACTGTCTCCGAAAAAGAGAATCGTTTTGTTATCCTGTGCTGCAGCATAGGCAAATGTAAAAAAAATAGTTAAGACAAGAGATGTAACCTTACTCACGTTCATACGTTTTATATTGATTAGTTATGACATACTGATCTGCTCAAAAAAACAATCACCGCAATGTTTTGTTCCTGCGGAATGATTTATCATAACCATTTTGTTTGATTCATTGTTTCAAATCCAACTATTTCAGAATGAATAAAGATCCGATATTGACGGCTCAAGAGCTAACGAAAACATTTAAAAGCGGTGATCATTCACTTACCGTTCTTCATGATGTATCATTTTCCATCCAAAAAGGAATCTCATGCGCCATTGTGGGGCCATCCGGCAGTGGAAAAACCACACTTCTTGGCCTTTGTGCAGCACTTGATAAACCGACCTCAGGTTCTGTCATCCTCAACGGTCAAACCATTTCCGGCTTTTCGGAAGACCGTCTCACAAAGATCAGAAACGAACAGATCGGCTTTGTATTTCAGTCTTTTCAGTTAATTTCTACACTCACAGCTCTTGAAAACGTGATGGTTCCCATTGAACTGAGAGGAATTCCTTACAAAAAAGTGGAGAACCGGGCTCTCGAAATTCTCGAAAGTGTTGGCCTGAAAGATCGCACCCATCACTATCCCAATCAGCTTTCCGGCGGTGAACAGCAGCGAGTAGGCATTGCCAGAGCCTTCATTCACAAGCCCGAGATTTTATTTGCCGATGAACCGACTGGAAACCTGGATGGCGAAACCGGAGCCCAGATAGAACGGTTAATTTTTGATTTGAACCGTGAGCAGGGAACCACTCTGGTGATCGTAACCCACGACCGAGAACTTGCAAAAAAGTGTGACCGTGTGATTGAACTGAAAAACGGAAGTATTTTTGCCGATTCGGCCGAAGCCGAGCAGCTAACCGAAGAAATTCAAATGAATCTTGCCTGATGAAATGGTTTCGTGAATTCCTGTCTCCCTTTAGCTGGAAACTGGCATGGCGCGATGCGCGCACCCAGTGGAAAAGCCTGCTGCTCTACGCATCTTCGGTGATTGCCGGGGTTGCGGCACTTGTGGCCATATTATCTTTCCGAAGTGATGTGCTCCTCACTGTAGAAGACCAATCGCGTGAACTACTCGGCGCCGATCTGGAATTGCGCTCTTCGCAGCCGTTTCATGAGGAGGTTGAAGCGTTTGTCGATTCCATTGGCGGCAGAACGGCTGATGCATTGGAGTTTAATTCGATGGTGCTCTTCAAAACCAACGGCTCAACCCGGCTTTCGCAAATTCGCGCCATTGAAGGGCCATTCCCAATTTATGGCACCATCAAAACCGAACCGGAAGATGCGGCTGCTCGTTATCAGGATGAGCATTTCGCCCTTGTGGAACAATCGGCTATGAATCAGTTCGGAATTTCGGTGGGTGACAGTATTCGCCTTGGAACCAATACACTCCCTATAGGCGGGGCTTTGATCACCGTTCCCGGAGAGGCTGCTGCATTTTCACTGATCGGGCCGAGGGTCTATGTTCCCAAATCGGCCATAGAGGGTTCCGGATTGCTGGATCGCGGCAGCCGTGTGATGTACAAAAGCTATTTTCAATTTGACTCGTCCGAGGAAGTCTCCCGAATAGTTGAAGAGTTCCGGCCGATTGGACGTGAACACCGTGTCCGAACCGAAACCGTGGAGAGTCGAAAACAGGATTTTGAGGCAATCGTCAATAATCTATCCCGGTACCTGGGATTGATTGCTTTTATCGCACTTTTGCTTGGCGGTCTGGGAGTTGCCAGTGCGATTTATGTATACATCAAACGAAAAACGTCCACTGTTGCCACCCTGCAATGCCTCGGGGTAAGCCGTGAAAAAATCCTCGCCTCTTTTGCGATTCAGATCGCTGTTCTCGGACTATTTGGGTCTGTCGCCGGAACAACCATTGGTGTATTTCTTCAATTTTATATTCCCACGCTTTTCACAGACCTGCTACCCTTCGGAATTGTTCAGAATATATCCATCCAAGCGGTGTCCCTGGGATTATTTACGGGAATGCTTGTAAGTGTGGTTTTTTCACTGCTTCCCCTTGCGGCAGTGAGTACCATCTCCCCGCTTCTCACGCTTCGAAACACCGATTTCTCCCCCATCGGAGCTCTCTCGAAAAAAGTGAAATTCATAACACTTGGAATTTCGCTGTTGGTGTTAATCCTGATTGTGGCGTTACTCACTGAAAGTTTGCTAACTGCCGCCGCTTTTACATTCAGCCTGATTCTGTTCGTATTTATTCTCTGGGGAGTTTCGGTCTTTTTGATTTCCGCTATCAAAAATCTTCGGCTCAAATCTTTTTCCTACACGATGCGCCAGGGTATGGCCAACCTGTTTCGGCCCAATAACCAAACCTCCATGCTGGTTACCACACTCGGTATGGGAATGCTTCTGATAGGTACTCTCTACCTTTCGCAGGATATGCTCTTACAGCGTATTAATTTTGAAACCGGAGAGCAGATGCCGGACCTCGTGTTTTACGATATTCAGACCGATCAAAACGAAGATGTACTTTCGATGATTCAAGAAAACGGCGGAGATGTGCTGCTCAATGTCCCGATCGTATCGATGAGACTGGAAAGCCGCAAAGGTGTGTCTGTCCGGGAGCTTCGCGCTGATACCACACATAATATCAGCGGATGGGCACTATCCAGAGAGTATAGGGTTACCTATCGTGACCATCTCACTGATGCTGAACGAATTATTGAAGGCGAATGGATCAGTGAAGGTGATGGTATCGGGAGTGTAGTGCCGATTTCCGTTTCAGAACAAATTATTGAAGGATTGGAAATTTCCGTCGGGGATACGCTTGGTTTTAATGTTCAAGGCGTACCTGTGACCACCGTTGTGGCCAGTTTGCGGGAAGTGGATTTCCAGCGGCCTGAGCCGAACTTCTTTGTGGTTTTCCCGAAAGGTGTTCTTGAAGAAGCTCCGCAGTTTTTTGCCACAACACTCCGCACCGATGATGAAAACCATTCTATTTCGATTCAGCAGGCGATAACAGCTGATTTCCCGAACGTTTCATCAATTGATATTTCGGTGGCTCTTCAAAGTATCCGCGAATTTTTAGATAAAGTTTCCCTGGCGATACAATTTATGGCACTATTCAGTATTCTCACCGGGTTTATCGTTCTGGCCAGTTCAGTAGCGATCAGCCGGCGGCAGAGAACCAAAGAGTCGGTGCTGCTTCGAACACTGGGCGCCGGAAAATCTCAGATCGGTTCCATACAGACTATTGAATATGCACTTTTGGGACTACTATCCAGCCTGGCTGGGCTAATACTGGCACTGGCAGCAAGCTGGGGGCTCGCCTATTTCTACTTCGACCTGGTATTCGTCCCCGATATGCTCACACTCACCGTTATAACACTCTTAATTATGGCATCAGCGATTCTCATCGGATGGAGTGGCAGCCGCCACATATTCAAACATTCACCCCTTGAAATTTTAAGGCTGGAGACAAGTTAACAGCTGTGCAATTTTCCAATCAAACCTTGTGGATAATTTCGATTACTGTTTTGTTGATTTGCCTGATGCTGGCACTGATCTTTTACATCCGGACGGATGAGATTTATATCGCTATACTGATCGCACCCCCCATTATCCACTGGATCTTAAGACAGAAGCAAAAAGGGAAGTAAGGTTCTCTCCGTCAATTTCCTGGAGCAGTTCCCCTACCGAAATAATTATACCACAAAATTAATCATCAAATGGATCTTTGTAAAATCCTCAATGTTCAGTTTTCACATCCGGAGCCATCAGAAGTGCCGTGAAAAGAGCAACCCGATCCATCGTTTCATTCAAAAATATTTTTTCGCTGAGACTGTGAGCCCCTTCACCCACAGCTCCAAGTCCATCGAGAACAGCCGTATGAAGGCTTGCAAAACTGCCATCAGAACCTCCACCCGTAGTGCCTTCTCTAAGATCAAGTTCCATTAAGTCAGAAATGTTTTGGGCCAGATTCCATAGAGCCGTATTTCGTTCATTTTTTTCAAGTGGCGGCCGCCGGAAACCTCCTTTCACTTTCATTGTTGTTCCTTCCAGTACAGGTTGAATAGACCTGATCTCTTCTTCAACCCGTTCCATATCCTCAACTGCGAGAATACGAACGTTCAGATGTGCCGCTGCTTCTGCTGGAACCACATTCAGCGCCAATCCTCCGCTGATTTTGCCCACATTTACCGAGATTCCTCTTTCCGGATTGTTCAAATCGTATAAGGTCTGTATCACGTAAGACAGTTCTTGAATCGCGCTGATTCCCTTTTCCGGTTCGATGCCGGCATGTGCAGCGACTCCTTCCACTTCAACTTTGAATATACCTGATCCTTTTCTCCTTGTTTTCAGCTTTCCGTCCCTATCGAGGCTGGGCTCGGGAACAAAAGCGCGTTTTGCAGTTTTAGCCAGGTTTTCAACCATCACCCTGGAATCACGGCTACCGGTTTCCTCATCGGTGTTGATAAAAATCACCGGCTGAAGTTTCGGCTTCAGTTCCAGTTTCCGCAGGACTTTCAGTGCGGTAATCATCATTACCAGGCCCGCTTTCATATCATAAGCACCAGGGCCAGTGATGATATTGCCGGATTGTTTCCAGGGAAGTTTTTCCAGTGTGCCTACCGGCCAGACCGTATCGGCATGGCCCAGTAAAAGCTGATTTCCTTCAAATTTATTTCCCTTAAGCT
>SLGL01000335.1 GCA_007123785.1 Balneolaceae bacterium | reverse complement strand
TGGCACAATAGCGACCGAAATGGCCGGGAGCTCACCGGCCTAAACTGGCACAATGACTCCCGAAATAGGTGGCACAACATGCTCCGAAATGGGTGGCACAATGACCTCCGAAATAGTCATAAATACTATGTTTCTGTTTCGATTTTATCCATTTTGATACTTTTTGCAGTACTTTTACTGTCTGAGGCACGTACATCTAAAATTCAGGCATGGTATTTTTCTTCTGTTGCTGGTGAATTAACCTTTCAATTGGAGCCAGGACCTGTATCAAATCCGTTGTTAGCTCCCCAGGGGCCTTATGATTTACGGTTTGGTTATGCAGATCTGCCCCGCTTTACAGTACATCTTTCCGAGCGTGGTTATCAGATTACAGAACAGGCCGTGGCATCTTCCCGGATGCATCAACTTGCCGATTATGGCATCTATCCGGTTTATCACCAAAAAGATAATGCCGGTCTGACCTTGCTGGCTGACTCTGGTGATGTGATGTACAAGCACCGATTTCCCAACCGGGTATATCAAAACTATAATGAAATTCCACCTGTACTTGTAGAAACTCTGCTTTTTATCGAAAATCGTACACTTCTTGAAGAAGATTTTCCGTTCAGAAATCCGGCCGTTGAATGGAACAGACTGGGTAAAGCTGTTATGGACAAAACTCTGGCAGTATTGGTCAGCCCGAGATCTGTGCCAGGAGGAAGTACACTCGCTACGCAACTTGAAAAAGTGCGCCATTCACCAGAAGGGTTGACGGAGAATATCTCTACAAAAGGCTTTCAAATGTTATCAGCCTCACTTCGAAGTTACCTGGATGGACCGAAAACATTTGAGACTCAAAAACGCATTATACTCAATTATATTAATTCTGTGCCGCTTGCGGCTATTTCTGGTTATGGCGAAGTAATAGGGCTTGGTGACGGAATGTGGGCGTGGTACGGGGTTGACTTTGACGATTTCAATGAACTGTTGGCAGCTTATCCTGAAGATTTAACACAAGAGGAAATGCAGGTCAGGGGTAAAATGTACCAACGGACATTAAGTCTGTTTCTGGCTCATAGAAGGCCTTCATATTTTCTGGCCACAAGGGAAGGGCGAAAGCAACTGGATGAGCTCACAAATACCTATTCGGGTATATTATATCGTGAAGGTATCATACCATACGAACTGCATCGAAGCCACCTGCAGATCAGCCCGGAGCTCCGGAATACAGCGCCGCCATTGAGCAGTTTGTCATTCATAGAAAGAAAGGCTGTTAATACCGTTCGGACGGAGCTTCTGAACCTGCTCCGTTTGAACAGCAACTACGATTTGGATCAATTGGATCTGACCGTTCAGACAACGTTTAATCAGGAAGTACAGGAATCTGTTACTGATATACTTAATCAATTGCATGATCGAAATTACATACGGGAGGCAAATCTTGAAGGATACAGGCTCATTACCGGTGATCCCACTGAAATTAAGTACGCAATTGTGTTGTACGAGCGTACGAATGAGGGTAATAAGCTGCGGGTTCAGGCCGATAATTTTGATGGTCCGCTGAACATCAACGAAGGAACCAAACTCGAGCTGGGGTCAACAGCCAAACTGCGGGCACTTGTAAGCTATCTCGAAATCATTAACAATTTGTATGAAAACCATTCAGGTATGTCTCCATCTGAGCTTTTGCAAATTGAGGTGCCCGGAAGAGACGCTCTCACCCGCTGGACTCTTAATTATCTTTCGAGGAATCCTGAAGCAACACTGCAACAGGTTCTTGAAGCCGCTATGGAGCGGAGATATTCTGCGAACACCGGAGAACGATTTTTTACCGCAGGTGGTTTGCACACGTTCAGTAATTTTGATGTCACACACGAAGGTCAAATGCTGACAGTGACCGAAGCGTTCAGGCACTCAGTAAATCTTCCTTTTATCAGATTGATGCGGGATGTTGTATATCATTATGCTGTTAACATGCCGGGTAATCCTGTAAATGTACTGGATAATGCGGATGACCCGCGCCGGCAGGAGTACCTGTCTCGTTTTGCCGACAAGGAAGGGCTGGTTTTTCTGAATCAGTTCTTCCAAAAATACCGTGGATTGAGAGGTGATGAGCTTTTGAATGAGATGTTCAGGGATCGCAATGTCTCATCAAATAATGCGGCCTGGATCTATCGTTCCATTAGGCCAGATGCGCCTTTGGAAGAATTCCTTGAATTCAGAGGATTCAATACCGAACAGGAGAGCCCTTCTGCCCGAAACGAAGCTTCTGCATTCAGAAGAGCGAATGTTGAAGATTTTAACTGGCAGGACCGGGGGTATGTTGCCCGTGTTCATCCGCTTGAAATATGGCTTGTTGCCTATCTGTATCAAAACCCTGATGCAACCAGAAATGAATGGATAAAGGCAGGAGAAGATGTGCGGCAGGAGGTGTATGAGTGGCTTTTCAGGCATCGGAACAAGCGGGTTCAGGACAACAGGATTTGGCAGATTATTGAGGAAGATGCATTTGAAAAGATACATCGCGACTGGAAAAGAGTGGGTTACCCTTTTAACTCGCTTGTTCCTTCCTACGCAACAGCTATTGGTACTTCGGCTGACAGGCCGGGGGATCTTGCCGAACTTGTTGGTATTATTTTGAACGATGGAGTCCGACTGCCCATGACCCGTATCGAAAAACTGCACTTTGCAGAAGGCACACCCTATGAAACGGTTATGGAGAGAGAGTATTTGCCGGGAGAGCGTGTGTTGTCGAAGGAGGTGTCCGCTGTTTTAATGGATGCGATGGTCGATGTAGTGGAAAGAGGTACAGCCCGAAGAGTTTCAGGAGTAATGAAAACCTCCGCCGGGGAGCTGTTGCCCGTTGGGGCTAAAACCGGTACGGGTGACAACAGGTTTAAAGTATATGGTGCACGCGGTTCATTGCTTGACTCTAAACCGCTTAACCGAACATCAACACTTGTATTTTTTATTGATGATCGTTTCTTTGGTACTGTAACTGTCTTTGTTTCGGGAAGTGAGTCTTCTGGCTATGGTTTCACGAGCTCCCTGCCCGCCCAGATATTGCGACACATAGTACCTCAGCTGCAACCACTTTTTGAAAATCGTGCAGAGTACCAGGGGACGGATGTGGCAGCTGTCGTGGAGAATTAACTGGGTAACCTGAATCTGATTTAAAAAGTCTATTATTCAATCGTTCCTCATTGTGTTCAATTTGACGCAAAAAGCCGATTTAACTCGCTACATACGAACCACAATAGAAGAAGGGGAGCAACCTTGCAGTTCAATGAAAAATTGTACTCAGGCTGGCAGGAAAACAGTCTAACTTGCCTTCTTTTTTGGAATACTTTTTTGAATTCCGTTTCGGTTTACATGGCCGATATATTTTCCGATAATGCGGACTTCTTCAAATACATCGGGTTCGATCACAATATCGTCGTACTCGCTGTTGGCAGGCTCGAGCCGAAGGCCATTTTTGTCGTGGTAGATGCGTTTCAGGCTGGTTTCGCCATTATAAAGAACCGCTCCAATGTCTCCTTCATTTATATCACTATCCATCAGAAGTACGAAGTCTCCATCGTAAATTCCGGCATCCTTCATACTGCTCCCGGATACACGGAGGGCAAACATATCATCCAGCCGGGGAAAAATCGTTTCGAGTGTAATCCGGCCAAGATCTGCTTCAACTGCTTCCTGCAGATAGCCGGCTGCAATCAAACCGCGTACTGGTATGCCAGTGGACTTTTTCAGGCCAAGGTTTTCTTCGTAATCGGGGTGTACGTCATACTCATCCTCATCGGTTTTAATAAGGTATCCCTTTTTGAGTAAAGCCTGTATATTCTGAGTGACACTGTTCGGTGACTTGTAATTGAATGCATCGGCAATTTCACGATATGTTGGCCAGACGTCGTGCTCTTTCTTATAGTCGATGATGTAATCAAAAAACTCTTTTTGTTTGCGGGTCAGTTGTGCGTTGTCCATAAGCCTGTAAATTTATGTGTAATATATGTGCAATAAACAAAGAACTTTATTAAAAAACAATTCAATTACGAAACCTTTTTTTTTCATCAGCTTTCTGGCCATTTGGATGGCGATATCATGCAGCACAACGCAGCATGTGTTTAATAGTGAAAGCGAAAGTAACGATTTCACAGAGGTTTCACGCGCTGTTTCTGAGCGAAATGCCGATGATTTATGGGTCCTGAAGGATCACGCCGATAATGTTATTTCTGATATGGCATGGAGAGCCCTTGTCATTACTGAAATGGATGATATGGAACGGCTGGTCGAATATGCACTTAAACACGACGATCTTCGGCCATGGGTTGTGCTGAGTTTCAAAGAGGTGGAGGAGCCTGTTTTTCAAAGAATTGCCGAAACGTATTCTGAGGATGAAGTGAACCCGGATTTTGTCTGTGAGTTTTTTTACAGACGGGGCAATAAAGAGACTTTAAATTTGCTTATGTCGGATGCTGATTTCTTGCTGTCGAGCCCGTCCTGTGCAAAGGCTGCAGGTGGAATTGTTTCGAGGATTGATCTGGACAAAGAAACGATCGATGAAATTGCCGGATTGATTTTTGAGGCGGACGATGAAGAGGTCATCCGAAATCTACTGTACGGGTTCTGGCGATCAACGGAAAATCCCGCGGGTGTGGAGTCAGCGGCTTATAAGATGCTGGTTGAATTGTTATATAGACGGACAACGCAGCCTTCAACTCTCGCGGATGAATACCTGGTTTCACTTACGGGCAGTGTCGGTTTCAATGCAGTTATGAATAGGCGCCAGCAGCAGGAACTGCTCGAACGAGTCCAGCTTGCGGTAGTCACGGCCGCGGCGCTTGCGCATGTTACACCCGACAGGCTGGATATGGACCATGTAGCAAGGCTGCTTTCTCATCCAAACCCGCATGTCGTTGTTCAGGCGCTCCATTCTCTGAATGAGATTGGACCGCTGGATCGCAACTGGCTTGATCAAATTGGAGTAATGGTTGAAGAGTTAATGGGAAATTCGGAAGTCGCCATCACATACCTGGAGTTGCTCCATCAGAACGGCGTCGATCTTTCAGATAAAATGGATGAACTTCATGAGATCGACCGAAAAAACCCGTACCTGAAAGACCGGGCGCTTGCACTTTTCAGCGAATATTACTCTGATAAAGAGTACGCTGAAATGATCCTGTCAAACCTTGAAAGTGAGGGGATTGAAGCGATGAGGGCTGCACAGGCTCTGACACTGTTTGTTCAAGAACAAGCAAATAGCGATGATAGATTACTGCGAAAATCAAGAGAAGCCCTTCTGATCTCTTTGGAAGAGCAAAACAGAAGCGTCCTCAGTGTGGCCGATAACCTTTTGACAAACCCGGACCTGTTCAGCGCGGAAGATTTGAAGGCCTTCAAAGAATCACATCAGCTCGCGGTTGATCGGAGTAACCGCTCTGCTGCAAGTGTACTTGCCAGTGTAATTCGGCATTTTGATGAAGATTCAGCCAAACTTCTACCCGAAATCGGGCCGAAACCAATGCGTCTGCCCGACTGGCAGGAATTGACCGAACTGGGATATCAGCCACGATGGATTCTCGAAACTGACAAAGGTGAGATTGTGATTGAGCTTTATCCGGAGAAAGCTCCCTTTACGGTTTCATCCATTGTTCATCTGACAAAAGAAGGAGTTTATGATGGAGTGATTTTCCATCGGGTGGTGCGGAATTTTGTACTCCAGGGCGGGGATTTTGACCGGCATGATGGCTTTGGTGGGCCTGAATACCGCCCTCCCACCGAACCATCATTCAGTACCTTTAAAAAAGGAATGGTCGGAATTGCAAGTTCCGGCCCTGATACTGAAGGAAGTCAGTTTTTCATCACCCATACATGGACACCCCATCTCGACGGACACTACACCATTTTTGGCGAAGTGATTGCGGGAATGGACGTAGCCGAAAAAATTCAGATCGGGGACCAAATTCTTCAGGCTCGTCTTGAGGTTTCGGAGTGATCGGCTACAGAGACAGCC
>SLGL01000441.1 GCA_007123785.1 Balneolaceae bacterium | reverse complement strand
TCGCTGAAATACAAAAGCGCAAGAATCATGATAAAGCCGAATCGTAAGTATTCGGCTTTTTCCCGGGAGATCAAAAAAACCATCAATAAAAACAGTTAATTTTTTAGACAAACATGATTTTACCTATTCCTATGCTATCAATTCAATCAAATTCCGATAGTGATTCTTTTACAGGAAAACCAAATGAAATTAAAGTCATCACTTTAAATCCGGCCCATTTTCATGCGGCCCTGGTGCATAAAAGCAACATTGATCAGGTCGATCCTGTAATACATATTTATTCTGAGGGCGGCCCTGATCTGGACAAACACCTGGAGCGAATCGAAGGATTTAACAGCCGTGAGAAAAATCCGACCAACTGGAAGTGCGAAGTGTACACCGGCGATGATTACCTTGAAAGGATGCTTGAAGAGAAACCGGGCAACGTTATGGTTACCGCAGGAAATAACCGGCTGAAGACCGAATACATCAAAAAAACGGTGGATCACGGTATGAATGTGCTTTCCGATAAACCGATGGCGATTAACAAGGAAAAATGGGAACTGCTGGTTGAGGCTTTCAAATCAGCCGAAGAAAACGGTGTCCTGCTTTATGATATTATGACAGAGAGGAATGAGATCACCTCGATGCTGCAGCGGAAGCTTGCCCAAAATCGTAAATTGTTTGGAGAACTTCGCAAAGGCTCGGTTGATGATCCTGCCATTTTCCAGAAAAACACCCATCATCTCAAAAAAACCGTATCGGGGAATCCTCTAATGCGTCCGCCTTGGTATTTCGATGTGCTTCAGCAGGGAGAGGGCATTGTGGATATTCCAACTCACCTGATAGATCTTGCAATGTGGTGCTCCTTTCCCGGCAGGGCAATTGATTACAAAAAAGATCTGCAAATGATAAATGCAGACCGTTCGCCAACGGTGATTACCCGCGAACAGTTTGAGGAAGTTACCGGCAGTCCCGACTTCCCGGATTATCTAAGCGACCAGATTGTAGACGGGAAACTGCCCTACTACTGCAACGGTTCCATGAATTTTACCCTGTGCGGACACCATACAAAAATTGTGGCTCGATGGAATTATGAAGCACCTGCCGGTGGCGGCGACAGCCACTTTGCAACCCTTCGGGGAACCAAATCAGATCTGGTGATCCGTCAAAGTGCAGAGCAGAATTTCAAGAGCACACTGTATATTGAACCCGCCGAAGGAGAAAATGCTGCAGAACTGGAAAAAGAACTAAAGAAGGCAGTAGAAGAGCTCCAGGGTGACTTTTCGGGAGTTGCGTATGAAAAATCAGAAAACGGCTGGAAGCTGGACATCCCTGACAAATATTATCTTGGCCATGAAGCACATTTCGGAAAAGTGGCACAGGACTTCTTCGGTTTCCTTGTGGATGGGAAGCTGCCCGAATGGGAAGTACCCAACATGATAACAAAATATTACATCACCACTCAGGCCCGTGAAATGGTGCTGAACGAAACCAACGAGTAAACTGATAGCAAGGTACTGACTTATACCTGTTACTCATCATTTAATCCGAGGATCTCTATTTGTTCAGAATTGAGATCCTCGATTTCTATTCTGCCATCACTGATCGCACTGCGAAGTGTTTCCCTTCTGTCCTCTGTTCGCATCAAAACTTCCAGGGCAATGTTGTAATTGTTTTCCGAATAGCCGGAGATGTTTTCGAGAATCAAATTCGCTACTTCGGGAGACTGGATATCGGAAAGCCCTCTGAGTGCTCCCATATGCAAGTGGTCGTTGAGGCCGGGCTCCAGATAGTTTGCCAGTTCGGGAATACTTCTTTCCATCTCATCCATGGCAACCATGCGGAGGGCATCATATCTCCAGGGGTTGGGAAGGTCGGGATTTGAGGCATAATCATAAGATTCGTTCAAAGCGTGCTGCCAGCGATCTTGCAGAGAGGGTTCGCCATCAAGTATCTCATCAATACGGGGCCGGGGCCAAACATCCTGCCGGCTGATTCCATTTACAACCCCTCCACCCAGCACTACGCACTGCCAGTTCAGAAGGGGTTCGTTTTCTTCCGGCAATGAAATTTCCATAATTTCTCTAATTTCTTCGACATCATTACGGCTTCCGGCAGCAATGGTAACACGCCAAATCCAGGGAATACGATTGGCTTCTTCTTCTGTTCCGGTTTCAAGATCGTGAACCAGGGCGTTCAGCATCTCCACAGCCAGATCCGGATATTCTTCTGCAAGATTCCGTCTTTTTTCTACCTCAATCTCTTCATCCAGTAACTGGTTTACGATTTCAACTGCTCGCTGATCCGGGGCTGATTCGGATACTGTGGCATCATCAGCGCATGCAGAAATTAAAATGATCAGGAAGAACAAACCGGCTGTTTTAGCAGACATCTGGAATAGGGTTACCATAAATATTTTCTTTTGTTTTGAGCAATTCTGAACCAGTTTAATATAGCAGAATCGATAGTGAAACGTAACAAATTATGCCTCTTTAAAACGTGAAAATCATTTGAGAAATAGTTATTCCTGCTCCCGATACCGGTCAAACCAGCCCAGAATATACCCCACCTTGCGAATCAGGTTGCTGGGACGGGCCGAGATGAAATGGCTGGCTTCCGGCACGCGAATCAGCATGGACTCAACTCCCTGTAACTGAAGTGCCTGATAGTACTGTTCGGTTTCTCCAATCGGTGTGCGATGGTCGTTCTCACCGGTCAAAAGCATGGTAGGCGTGGTTACGTTGCCTATGAGTGAAATGGGTGATCGCTCAATATGCTGCATCGGGTCATTCCAGGGCATGTCTGTGAACCAGTACTGACTGAAACGCGGATATGCATCCGCAGTGAGCACAAAGCTGTACCAGTTGATAACCGGCTTGGTTATGACGGCCGCTCTGAACCGGTCGGTTTTTCCGATGCTCCATGCGGTAAGAAGCCCGCCCCCGCTGCCACCGGTGATAAACAGTTCATCCGTGTTGATGTAATCCCGTTCCAACATGTGATCAATACCCGACATCAGATCGTCATAATCCCGCCCCGGATAGGCGAAGTTGATATACGAAGCGAACTCCGAACCGTAGCTTGTACTGCCACGCGGATTGGTGTAGATCACCACGTAACCTTTCGCTGCTTTGAGCTGCATTTCTGCACTGAAGCGCGGGCCATAATCGATGTGCGGTCCGCCGTGAATTTCCATTAGCAGGGGGTACTGTTTTTCGGGATCAAAATCGGGCGGATAAACCACCCAGCCTTGCACATCCCATCCGTTGTAAGATGACCTATACCAGATTTCTTCCACTTTTCCGAGAGTTCGTGCAGAAAAAAGCGTTTCATTCAGGTTGGTTAAACGGTTCCCATCGCGGTTCCCATCAATAACATTAACAGCCAGATCAGCCGGATGATAAGGGCTGGAAAGTGCAAAAGCGATCCGGCCGTTATCGGCAAGGGAGTAGTAATTTCCGTTGAACGGAAGCCAGGGCAGGCCCCACACAGTGCCACCCACATTCTCTGCAATAACCGTAAGCGATGCGTTCAGATCCGTATAACCGATATGCCCTACGCCATGGTGATTGTACTGAAAATATAATCCGTCAGAACGATCATTCCACTTTACATTGCCGATGTCGTGATCCAGGCCGGTATTAATTTCGCGAATATTGGAGCCGTCGCGGTCCATCAGGAAGAGGCGTGTGAGCTGGTACCCTTTGAACTGATCTTCAAAACCGGTGAAAGCGATAGTCATTCCGTCCGGTGAAATTGCTGGTTCGGAGTGAGGTCCCTGGCCATGGGTAAGTTTTATCTCGTCGCCGCTTTCAATCTCCAGTTCAAAAATGTGTGTGTTCAGTGGCTCAAGTGCTGAGTTTTCACTTCGGTTTGAGTTGAAAATAATCGATTGGCTGTCGGGTGCCCATGATGCGTGGGTGTTATTATAACTGTTGTCGGTGAGCTGCCGAACAGCACCCCCATCGGGAGCAATGAGAAAAAGCTGGGTAAAACTCCGTCCGATGATTCCTGCTCCATCCGCTTTATAAACAGGGTGATCAATCAGCGTAGATTCTGCGGCCCATTCGGCCCCATCGGGCGGAGTGGGAATGTTTCCGAGCCGGGGCGGATCGGCAGGAAGGCTTTTCTGAAATAAAATCCAGTTTCCATCGGGCGACCACGACAGTGAAGATGGTGCCCGTTCAAGGTTTGTGATACTGTGTTTGGTGCCTGCTTCCACATCAAATAAAAAAATTTGTGCGGACTCTTCCACATTTGAAACGAAGGCAATATATCTGTTGTCGGGCGACCAGGCGAGACTGCTTCGGGAATGGTTACCAGAAGTCAGTGCCCATTCTTCGATTCCATCTGATTGCACCAGCCAGACATTGGTGTATTGTCGGTCGGTCATAATATCGAAGTGATTGCGGAGATAGGCGATTTTTTCTCCGTCGGGGGAGATAGATGGCTCAGTGATATACTGCATGTCGAACACATCGAGATAATCGATGGGTACAATATCATTATCACTGTTTTGGGCAGATAGTTGTAAGGAACTCAGTATAAGTCCGAAAAATAGAGAGCTGATCAGGTGCAAGCGCATATAGGTAAAGGATTAAAAGGGGGGCTGAGTAAACCCTGTCAGGATTTGGTGAAATGGATACCATCGTCATTTGACAGCTACCAAATCCTGGCAGGTTTAAAAAGGTTTGGAATCAGTCGTTAAGCATGGGGAAAAGTTCCCGGATCTCTTCTTCAGATGGCTGGCGACCGTACTCGGCAATTTCGAACGATTCCATCCGGGAGGTTCTTGCTGCTTTCTCAGCTCCGTACCATTTTGCAAGGGACGCTTTCATCTTATCACCAAGATAATCCATGTGGCTGTTCCAATTGTCGAGCCATTTTAACATAAACTCCTTTCTTTTGTCTGGATCTTTTGGCGGTTCTTCATCGATACCGGTTACCTTTGGCAGCCATTCGTAAAACTGTGATTGATGGGCATCCAGCGCATCGATCTTTTTTCCAAACGTATCATCTACAGCCACAGTAATATCGGGCGAAAACGGATTAGGCTTTCTGAAGCCATCTTCCATGTAGAGAAATACCGGATTTTTTTCCAATGCAGGGACATCCGGTACTACATTGGGTACCACCACCAGAAATGCGGAGTCCATCACCAGAATTCCCGCATAGCGGTGGTCGGGGTGATAATCATTGGGGCGCAGGCCAATCACGATATCGGCATTCCAGTTTCTGATTTCACGAATAACCTGGTGGCGGATATGAAGGGATGGCATCAATTCGGCATCATGGTTGTCGTGAATAGTGTACTCTTCGACACCCAGAATTTCGGCCGCTTTCTGCGCTTCGGCTGCCCGCCGCCTGGCAAGGGGACCGCCTCCTTCCAGATGGTGTCCGGCATCACCGTTGGTCAGTGATACAAATTTAACAGCGTGTCCCATTTCGGCAAACCTGGCGGCCGTTCCCCCCATTTTTACCTCGGCATCATCGGGATGGGCAAACACAGCAATTACCCGTAATCGGTTTTTATCTGTTTTTTTTCGGTAATTCATGGTAAATCAGTCTTTTATAATATTTGTTAGCTTTAAATAATGGCTCTGTAGAAATTTTAGTGGGCTGTAGCTTTTAAGGTAAATGGCATAAGCGAATCGCGATTTGTGTTTTTATTCGCAATGCATCGTGAGTTTATCGTAAAATTTGCCAATGTGTAGTATGTTATGATCTGAATCGAATAAACAGATTTAATAATCAGGATTCATTTTCTTAAAATAAAACAAAATTCGCTGCATCAAATAACGAAATAAAAAGAAAATGAAAGGAATTCAAAAAACAAAGAAAACTGATGTGATCGTATTGGGAGTGGGAGGCATGGGGAGCTCCGCCTGTTATCATCTGGCAAAAAAAGGATTGAATGTTTTGGGGCTTGAGCAGTTTTCAATCCCGCATGATAAAGGAAGCAGCCACGGAGAAACCCGCATGATTCGCAAGGCATATTTTGAACATCCCAAC
>SLGL01000059.1 GCA_007123785.1 Balneolaceae bacterium | reverse complement strand
TTACTTGAAAGACTATCAAAATCTGACACAATTCAAGTAATTGATGGTTTGATATCTTTTAAAAATTATCTGACAAATTGATACAACATGAATCCGGTTTAAATTGCAGAAAAACAGACACCTTACTTCGTATACAGGCTATTAATAAAGCGAAGTTTCTATTATCCGTCCAGGAATCAACAACCACTCATTCGGGCCCACACCATTCCAGCCCGTTCTTTCAATACACGTTCCATCAGGCGAATATTGGTGACGGACGGTTTCCATAGAATACGATTATTATGTGGGTCTGTTCTGACTTGAAAATCGGTTGGAGCAGCTATCGGTTCCAGGCCATGATACCTGAACCACCACATGGCCCGTGGCATATGCAGGGCGGATGTCGCCACAATTACACGATGCCCCTCTCCGAAACGCTCCGCAAATACTCTCGCCTCGGTGCATGTATCGATAATACCGGGCGGATCATGTAAATGTATATTTTGCGAATTTACCCCAAAGGATTTGGCGGCGACAGCTTTCACCTGTGCCAGGGTAGATGGAACTCCTTCGGGTGCAGAACCGGACAATATTAGGTTGGCTCCGGATCCTGCAGACTTCAGGGCACGATAGACCCTCACTCCTTCCATCAGGCGTGTGAAAGTAGTAGAATTGAGCTGTTGGGACTCATGCAGAGTTGTATCGGGAATCATACCTGCTGTCAGAACGATTACCGGAACCGGACCCTGTATTTCCGGGAGCGGTTCATCTGCCACCCATACCGGATATTGCCTCTCTAACTGCCAGGCCAGATGTCGGGGCAGAAACGGAGTGGCATATACCAGAAAAAGGAATAAAAACAACAAACATGTCCGCTTAGCCCACTCCTGCCGGCCCGTCCAGATAAAGATAATAACCAATATTGCCAGAATCATAAGTTGCGATCCGGGCATCAGCAAATCGAAAATATTACGGGCAAGAGTTTCCATAAAAAAAGAAAGATTTATCTTTTTTAGAAGGCCAAAAATAGAATTGTCTGAAATAGAATCCTAACCCACCTCTCCAGGGATTCTATCTCATGTGCAGAAATCAGCAGTCTAAACATGGCATATGATCTTTGAAAAAACCTGGACCAGTCCTGAATCCATATTTGAAATCAGACTAAGTCAGGTGAATTGCTTTATCATTAATCATAATTCATCTGTAGCGACATTTGACGTTCTCCCGTAACAGTCACGAACCCAAAATATAAATCAAAAATGAATATGATAAAGTTGATTCACTATAAATTGCTATTCTCTGTGACTGCCCTTTTTGTAATCTCTTCAGCGTGCAGCGACACCTCAACAGGCCCTGAACCCGGCGACCTTACCGGTGAATACGTTAGCTATGAACTTGATGCCACAGGTGATTCAGAGCTCACCGGAACGCTCACATTTGCAGAACGAGTTAATGGTTTTACGGAAGTAACAGTTGACCTTTCGGAGGTGCCCGAAGAGAAAGAATATACCGTTCAACTCAACTCCGGCACAATTCTGCAGGGTGGTGACCTGCTGATTAAACTGGAACCGGTGGACGAATCAGGTGAAAGCGTAACAAACGTTTCTGCAGATGCTGAAGGAAATGCTGTCAGCTATGATGACCTGATTGGAATAAACGGGCACGTGAATGTGTATCCATCCGAACATGAGGCCGAAACCATTCTGGCACAGGCCGATGTAGGTGGAAACAAACTGACCGAAGAGGCTCTTGTCTTCAACGTTGAAGAAGAAAATGAATCAGCCATAACCGGTTCAGTTGAATTCCTTGAGCGCATTAACGGAAACATCCTTGCAGTAATTGAACTGTCCGGAGCCGATCCTGCACAAACCCATATTGCAAGACTCTACTCCGCCGGAGATGAAGAAAACGATAACGGGGAGCACCTGTTTACCTTCAGCGGAATTGATGGTGAGTCCGGCATCAGCCATACCGACTTTAATGAGCTGAACAATGAAACGGAATTTCTTTTTGATGACCTAAAAGAATTCAAGGGAACCGTTCACATCTATTTCAGTGAAGATGATCTAAACTTGCTCGCTACAGCTACTATTGAACCCGAAGAAGAAATTGACGAGTAGTATTTTACCAGTCAAGTTAACGGAAAAGCCCGGCCACCCTATGGGCCGGGCTTTCCTTTTTTCCGGATATATGGAACAAGATTGCGGGTTTAAAAAATATTATGGTGCAAGCGTTCCGCTTGCTGTATCAAATTATCATCATTTAAAATAGCTGTGTGATTAGACATTAAACCGAAACAGCATCACATCTCCATCTTTAACCACATAATCCTTTCCTTCCTGTCGCATTTTACCGGCATCTTTGGCAGCTTTTTCCGATTTCAGATCTTCGTAGTCATTAAAAGCAATGGTTTCTGCCCGGATGAAACCTCGCTCAAAGTCGGTATGAATCACCCCCGCGGCCTGAGGTGCTTTGGTGCCTTTCTTGATCGTCCATGCCCGCACTTCTTTTGGCCCGGCAGTAAAGTAAGTAATCAATCCCAGGTTTTCGTAGGCAGCTTGAATAAGCCGGTCGAGGCCGGAATGTTTCAGGCCAAGTTCCTCCAGGAACATCTCTTTCTCTTCAGCCTCCAGTTCGGCAATTTCTGCCTCAATTTTTGCACAGAAGGTCACCACATTATCACCAAACTTATCAGCAATTTTTTTTACTGTATCCACATATTCATTCCCACTGGTCAACTCCTCTTCGGCTACATTACACGCGTAGAGCACCGGTTTTTCAGAGAGTAAAAAGAGATCGCGATACGCCTTTTTCTCTTCACTATCCATAGAAATCGTTCGCGCAGTTTGTCCCAATTCGAGATGGGCAGCCAGTTTTTCTACTGCATCAAGTTGCTCTTTAATTTTTTTATCACCGCTTTTTACCTGCTTTTTCAGATTGTCGAGTCGTTTTTCTACAGATTCGAGGTCTTTCAGGATTAGTTCATCTTCGATAATACGGATGTCGCGTTCAGGATCAACTGAGCCCTCTACGTGGATAATATCATCATCATCAAAGCAACGCACAACATGAACAATCAGATCCACCTCACGAATGTGAGAAAGAAATGCGTTTCCTTTGCCTTTCCCTTCGGAGGCTCCTTTCACCAAGCCTGCAATATCTACAAATTCAATGGTTGCAGGAAGCGTCTGTTTGGGAGAAACCAGATTGGCCAGTGTATCAAGTCGTCCGTCAGGAACCTGCACCAGTCCTACATTCGGGTCTATCGTGCAAAAAGGGAAGTTGGCCGATTCGGCACCGGCGTTACTAAGTGCATTAAAAAGTGTCGATTTCCCGACATTGGGCAATCCGACAATTCCGCATTTTAAGTTCATAATCTATCTGAGGTTTAAATTCTACTGTACCTTCGTTGAATATTTGGCCGTTTTTATCGCATAGATGTGATTTTTCAAAACGGCCGGTTCAGTCAAGAGAAGTTTGCTGTATAAATTTTGTTTCGGGCAGCACTACTGCTGTGAGTTTTCCATATCCCAGTTCATCATAAACACAGCCGGTGTCAATCCCGATCATTTTGGGCTTTCTGATGGGATACGGCCTCGGTGTATGCCCGAATACCACAGTTTTTTCCCAGGGTGTTTCGAACGCGTTGAGGTGTTCTCGTCCCCAGAGAAAAAAATGTTCCGCTTTCGGATCGTTCTTGCTCTGTTCAATAGTTTGATGAGGCGGTGCACCGGCATGGACAAAGAAATAACTGTCTGTATCGTAATAAAGCTTCGTTTCGTGATAAAATTCTATGTGTGAGGCGGGTAAATCAGACAGTCTTTGGGGATTATCATACGATTTGAGTGTGGACTCACCTCCGTTGTATATCCAGTTATCCACTTCATTTCTATTAAGAGCATCAAGCAGCATCTGCTCATGATTTCCTCTCAAAAACACACAGTTGCGATCGAACCTTACATCCAGTAAAAATTCTACTACCAGACTGGAATCAGGTCCCCGGTCTATGTAGTCGCCAATAAAAACATGGGTAGCCTCTTTGTATGGTTTGAGTATGTTCCACATTGTTTTCAGGGAACGCACGCAACCATGAATATCTCCGATAGCTACAATTTGATTATTCATTGATGACTGGAGGCTTCGATCAAACCTCTTCCTTTTTTGTTGATTCTGTTCTCTTTTTTCAGGGTGCTGAGTACTGCATCCAAAATACCATTCACAAAGTTTCCGCTTTTTCGTGTAGAATAACTTTTTGCCAGCTCTATGGCTTCGTTGATCGTAACTTTAGTTGGTATTTCATCGAAAAAAAGAAGTTCCGAGATCGCCATGCGGAGAATCAGTTTATCGATAATCGCAAGCCGATGAACTTCCCAATTTTTTATGTGATCTTCGATAATATTATCATGATCTGAAGCATAATCTACAGTAATAAGCAACAGCTTTTCGGCAAATTTAATGGAATCCCTGTCGTCGCGGAACGTATCCTTGATGATATTTTTAGTAACATCCTGCGTGGAATTCCGGCCTACTTCTACGGCATAGATCGATTTTAACGCAGCTTCTCGCGCAGCTCTTCTGTTTTGCATAAATTTTCTAATATTTCAAAGTTGGGAAAAATACGAACCTTTACGATCAGCCGAAAGAACCAATTTCTTATTTATATTGCGATTGAATGACAACCCTTGGTATATTTGATTTTTCTGAAGGGTTCATAGCTCAGTTGGTTAGAGCGCTACGTTGACATCGTAGAGGTCGGCAGTTCGAATCTGCCTGAACCCACTATAATGCTTGCAAATTTATGGCTGACAATATCTTATATTCTAAGTTGCCAGACAGGGTACAAAAATAACCATTTTTTTCTTCTCTGTTTTTGATCTCTGATTGATCTGGAATTACTCATACTGCATCTAAAATAATTTATCCCAAGCCGAACAGGCAATCACGCTCTCATTCCTAAGATCTTTTGCGCCTGTTCTTCACCATGCCGCCAATCCTTCTGAATAAATTCATGATGAAATCGTGTTGCAGGTGCAAGGGCTTGTGTGGGTTTGATAATCAGTGAAGGGAAATACCGGTAATCAGGATGTCCGCATTGCGCAAGCTGATTTCGGTAATCGAAGTCGGTAAAATCTTTTTCCGGTACGAGACTGATCAGGTCAGTAAGTACCTCGGGAAGATAGTCCAGATCAGACTTTATGTTCTCGATCTGCCGGCGTTCCCTGGCACCGGTACTGATAATTGTTAAATGATCGGCCTGAGGCAGAAACTGCTTTGTGGGTTGAATAGGTGTATGCGTTTTTACACCACCGTCTACATAATACTGTCTGCCGATCTTCTCCGGAGGAAAAATACCCGGAATCGCTGTAGAGCTGATAATCATCGAAATAAAAGAATCAACATCAGCATCAGTAAATATGGTCCCTTTTGGTATCTGCCACCAAATTTCTTGGCCTGTATGCGCATTTACAGAAACACAGGTGTAGTGAATATATTTTACTTCTGAAAACCAAGTTAATTCTTGCGTATTTATTTTCAAAAATGCTATACAAATCCATCTTCAAATCAATCAATATATTTTCGCTTAAATGGCCCTGTATAGCAAAACAGAATCCAAAACAGTACAATCAAAACCATCATTAAAACCAATACTACTGGATTATGAAATTCATAACGGGTTCCTGTTGCAGCTTCAAGGATTCCATAAACAAATCCCGTTAAAAATCCAGCAGAAATCAGTGTCAGCCCACCTCTTAATAGAAAATCAAAAATATCATCCTTGTGTTTTTTCCGGGGAAGCTTTGAATCAGCTTTTGCACGGTTGCCCGAACCTGTCTGAACTGAACGGGTACTCTCTTCGAGTTGGTTTACAAGTTTACGTTCCCCTTTTTCAGCCATAGTATAATCTGTTTTGTATCATTTGTGAGGTGCGGGAATATATAAGAATCCGGATGGAATATCGAATCAGCTCACTTCACGTCTTCCTGATATGTGTTATACCAGACCTTTAACTTTAATACCTGCA
>SLGL01000290.1 GCA_007123785.1 Balneolaceae bacterium | reverse complement strand
TTCGTTTTTGAAGGCCTGCGTTTATTCGATATTCATCGATGGGGTAACGGAGTTGAACTGGTTTCAGGGCCTAAGTTAGGTGCTCACTACGAAAATCTTGAAACAGGCGAGATATTCCTTTGGAATATTGGCCGTTCACAAACATTTCAGGAGCACCATCATCTGTGGCCAATTCCTCAGGCTGAGATCAATGCGAACCATGAAATTTCCGGAGCCGACCAAAACCCCGGTTATTAATAGAAACATTTGAATCCGGAATTTATTCACTCCTTCTGGGGTGTATTAAATTGAAAGCTTCTTAACGGCACCTGTTCTGACTTGTTAAAGTGTCAGGCAGGTGCTTTTTTTATTGGAGATTAGATATTTTTTCCTTCTTTTTCTGAATACCTTCGTTCGATTAATAAAGATTTTCAATTATTCGGCATTAAGTCTCCCTTAATAAGGAATAAGGGGAGATTTAGAGGGGTGTTTATCGGTTTTTCCATGATCTGGTGAACATCACCCTAAATCCCTGACATTACCCATGTAATACACAGTTTTAAATTACATTTATTGTAGCACAACGCTTTCAGGTGTTAAGGAGATTTGTTGTTCATCCCGAGGCTTCGAGACGAACCAAAAGGTAGTGAATCAAATGGCGGCGGGTAAAGGAAAAGGTGAGCAAAGACTCATCAGGTGGGACTCGAAAGGGCCGAACACAAGTGAACGATTGATGAAGTATCGATATTCGTTAGACTCTGTCAGAACCGGAGAAGTACCTGCCTCTGCTATCCCCAAAAAAGAAAAGTTATCGGGTAATCAGACATAGCAGAAATGTTCACAGACCTCCTAATGTTGTGTCAAGAATGAAGTTTCGCAAGAAACCCGCAATGTTTCCTTGTCACCAATGTCAGTAAGAATGGAATTATTTAGCCTTTTTGAAGAAAAAACATTGCGGGTTTTCCCGTCATTTGATTGTTGACACAATACTGTAAATATGAGCATCGCTGAGCTGCTCTGAAAAAGTATTAATCTCTCTTTCCGTATTGATCTTCATAAGTTTATATTTTAGCAAGTCACTTTTAAGATAGTTTACGTTATTTTTATGATTTCTAACATTCGGCTTTTGTTATTAATGACAGGATGCCTCTGGTTGATTGTTGCGTGTTCAGAACCGGAACCACCACCACAACCCAGAGAATTGCCTGAGGGGTCTGTACAGTCTCTGTTCCATCACCTCGACAGATACGCTGAATGGGATCTGATCCGTGATGACCTGCTCCCTTTTCAGACATTCCACACACAGGGAATGACCAAGTGGAACGGCTACTATTTTTTATCATCCGTGGAAATTAGAGAGCGTACGGAGACAATTGATGGTATTTCAAGGTTTGACAGAACCCCGGGTGAAGGCGAAGGTCATCTGTTCAAGTTTGATGAAAACGGGGAGCTGGTCCAGTCGATTACACTCAGCGAAGGCAGAATGTATCACCCGGGCGGAATCGATTATGGAGGAGGATACATATGGGTTCCTGTGGCGGAATACAGGCCGAACAGCCGCTCAGTGGTGTACAGGGTGGATCCCGAAACGATGGAAGCAGAAGAAGTTTTTCGGTTTTCCGATCATATCGGAGCCGTTATTTTTGATGCAGGCCAGCAGATGCTGCATGGATACAACTGGGGATCAAGGCGGGTCTATTCATGGGAACTGGAAGATAACCTGATGTTGTCTGATCCCGTACAACGAAGGGCGCCGGAATTTAAGATTAATTCTCAGTTTTATATCGATTACCAGGATTGCCAGTACCTTGGAAATGATTTAGCTATCTGCTCTGGATTATCCAGCTATAAAGGTATCCCAATTGGAGGAATTGAACTGATTAACCTGAACACACTTCAACCTGAATATCAGATTCCGGTTGAGGAATTCACCAGGGGAGAAAACCCGCGTGTTATGACACAAAACCCGTTCTTTGTGCAAAGCCTGGAAGATAAACTGGCGTTTCATTTTATCCCGGAAGATGATGAATCCCGCCATTACATTTATGAGGTATCTTCTTTTCGTCCAATTTCCTGCAGGTTTTAAGACTGATGAAAAAACGTTCTGAAAATATTCTGCGCCTCTTCAAAAAGCACTTTTCTGATGAACCGGTTCTGGTGCAATCACCCGGCCGTATCAATCTAATTGGGGAACATACTGACTACAACGATGGTTTTGTGCTGCCTGCTGCTATCGATAAAAATATTCTTTTTGCGATGGCTCCAAACGGAATTGACAAAATTCGACTGGTATCTGCAGATATGGATCAAACATACGAAACCGGGATTGCAGATCATTATCAAAATGCAGGCCAGAGCTGGGTCAATTACATTCTGGGAGTGGTGGAACAGGTTCAGAAAAAAGGAAAACCGGTCAGAGGTTTTGATTGTGTATTTGGCGGCAATATACCCATCGGGGCAGGGCTCTCATCATCTGCTGCGCTCGAAGGAGGAGTGCTATTTGGGCTGAATGAGCTGTTCAGGCTGGATTTCTCTCTCCTTGAGATTGCATTGATGGCCCAGGCTGCAGAGAACCAGTTTGTGGGCGTACAGTGCGGTATTATGGATCAGTTCGCCAGTATCCACGGCAAAGAAGGCCATGCACTGAAACTGGACTGTCGCACGCTTGATTTTTCTCTTTATCCGGTCAAAACAGATATCGTGGATATCCTTCTCTGTGATACCAAAGTTCACAGGGAACTGGCCACCTCAGAATACAATGTACGGCGAAGCCAGTGCGAGCAGGGAGTGAAAACCTTGCAAAAACATGAGTCCGGAATTCAAAAACTAAGGGATGTTTCTCATGAATTGCTGGAGTTTCATAAACAGGAAATGGCTGAAATTGTTTATCGCCGCTGCCGGTTTGTCGTGAATGAAAATCAGCGGGTATTGAATGCCTGTGATGACCTGGAGAGTGGAAATATTGAATCATTCGGACAGAGAATGTACGAATCTCACTACGGATTGCGTGATGAATATGAAGTGAGCTGCCGGGAACTGGATCTGTTGGTGGAAATCACCGAAAATTTGGATTCGGTATTGGGTGCGAGAATGATGGGCGGCGGGTTTGGCGGCTGTACGATCAATCTTGTAAAAAAGGGGAATATGCAAGAAATTAAAGAGACAATTGCCGGGATATACAGGACAAATCTGAACAGTGATGTTGAGTTTTATGAAGTGAACATCAGCGAGGGAACGGGACTGGCAGATCCCGGAGAACTCATCTGAAAGGTAAAAGATTTATGAACATGAACGAGATATTCAAAAATAGTCCACATCGAAGATTGAACATCCTTACGGGGGAATGGGTGCAGGTTTCGCCTCACCGAACCCAAAGGCCCTGGCAGGGACAGGAAGAAGAGCAGGCTGCGAAAAAAAAAGAGGAGTATGGCTCCGGTTGTTATCTCTGCCCCGGCAATGAGCGTGCGGGCGGAAACAGAAATCCGGCGTATGGTTCCACTTTTGTGTTTGATAACGATTTTAGTGCACTTCTGCCGGATACCCCACAGGATAAGCATAACCAAAACGATCTGCTGGTTGCAAAAACAGAGCGTGGAATTTGTCGCGTTATCTGCTTTTCCCCAAGACACAACCTGACACTACCCGAAATGTCGGTCGACGCGATTACAGAAGTGGTGGAACTGTGGACAGTCCAATACGAGGAACTGGGCAGCAAAGATTTTATCAATTTTGTGCAGATTTTTGAAAATAAGGGTGAGGTTATGGGATGCAGCAACCCGCATCCGCACGGGCAGATCTGGGCACAGGAAAGCATACCCGAAGAGCCGATGAAAGAGTTGGTTCAGCAAAAAACATATTTTGAAAAAAATGGCCGAACTCTGCTTTCCGATTACCTGGAGCTTGAACTGAAAGAGGAAAAAAGGATTGTGGTACAAAATGAGGATTTTATCGTGATCGTACCTTTCTGGGCATTCTGGCCGTTCGAAACTATTCTGATATCCCGGCGTGCGTTTGGCAGTTTTTCGGATATGACGAGTGGTGAAAAACGATCACTGGCCGATATCATCAAAAAAATTACAACACGGTACGATAATCTGTTCCGAATCTCCTTTCCATATTCGGCAGGATTCCACCCATCTCCCACAGATGGCAAGGATCATCCCGAATGGCATTTTCACATGCATTTCTATCCGCCCCTGTTAAGGTCGGCCACTATCAAAAAATTCAGAGTGGGATATGAAATGCTCGCAAACCCCCAGCGCGATATAACGGCTGAATACAGTGCGGGAATGCTCAGGGAGTTGCCGGATGTACATTATTTGGAGAAGTGAGAAAATAACCATTCAGTCTTTTCTTGCGAAACTTCATTCTTGACACGGCGCTACGGTTATTTACCTAACCCGGATATCCGCTCGTGATGTAACTGCGCAGTGAATCGATTTCCACTTTTTGATGATCAATGACCGATTTGACCACATCACCGATGGAAATCAGCCCCGCCAGTTTGCCGTCTGCCAGAACCGGAAGATGCCGGATGCGTTTTTCAGTCATAATTTTCATGCATACACGAATGTCATCATTCACATTCACACAAAAAACCTGCCTGCTCATAATCTCGTTAACTTCGGTAGTTTTTGATTTTCGGCCTTTTAATATCACTTTGTCGCGATAGTCCCGCTCGGAAATCATTCCCTTCAAATCACCGTTATCAATAACCAGCAATGCACCGATTTTAAGTCCCGACATTTTTTTGATCGCATTGAACACGGTTTCGTCCGAACGGATTGAGTAAATATCATTACCTTTTCGGCTCAAAATCTCTTTAACTTTCATAATGCCTCCTTTTTTTACACATACATTCAATAAATAAGATTTTTGATGATTTACAAAAAAAAATATCAAATCAGAATTTTAACACCGAATACTGCCAGTTATGGATCTGTTTGAAGATGACAAATCCAATAAAAAAGATCATTTGTCCAGCTCAGAAAACCAGCCGCTTGCCACACGGATGAGGCCGCGCTCCCTTGCTGAGTTTGCAGGACAGGATCACCTGGTTGGTGAAGGTTACATGCTGAACCGGATGATTAAAAGCGGTGTGATTGGCTCACTCATTTTTTATGGCCCGCCCAGTTCGGGGAAAACGACACTTGCCCTCGTTATTTCGCGTGAAATTGATGCCCGTTTCGAAGTGATCAATGCGGTGCTTGACGGTATCAAAGAGCTGAGAAATGTAGTGGGTAAAGCGGAGCATCAGCGGAAAGTCAATGGCAGAAAAACGATCCTTTTTGTTGATGAAATTCATAGGTGGAACAAAGCCCAGCAGGATGCACTGCTTCCCCATCTTGAATCGGGTGTACTGACACTGGTAGGGGCGACGACTGAAAACCCGTTTTATTCGCTTGTAAGTCCGCTGCTGTCTCGGTGCCAGTTGTTTGAATTATATCCTCTTACAACCGATCATGTCAAGATGATGCTTAAACAGGCATTGATGGATAAGGAACGGGGGCTTGGATTTATGAATCTTGATGTTTCGGAAGAAGCGATTGATCATTTGGCCGATTATGCCGGTGGTGATATCCGCAATGCGATGAATGCTCTTGAAGTGGCTGCGCTTTCCACACCGAAAAGTGTGGAAGGGAGTGTAAAAATAACACTTGAGATCGCCAGGCAGTCAATTCAAAAACGCAGTGTGCGTTACGATCGGGGGGGAGATGAACACTACCACTACGCTTCTGCCTTTATCAAGTCGATGCGGGGTTCAGATGTGGATGCTTCCCTTTACTGGATGAATGCGATGCTGGAAGGGGGAGAAGATCCCAATTTTATTTTCAGGCGTCTGCTGATTTTTGCCTCAGAGGATGTGGGAATGGCTGATCCCTATGCTCTTACGGTGATCCATTCGGCACACGAAGCTTTTTTGAAAACCGGAATGCCCGAAGGATTTTATTTTCTGGCTCATGCCGCTATATTTCTTGCACTCAGCCCGAAGAGTAACAGCACCAAAGCTATTTTTGAAGTGAACAGCGAG
>SLGL01000261.1 GCA_007123785.1 Balneolaceae bacterium | reverse complement strand
CCGTAAATCATCATAATTTGCTGGATCTGCTCGCGGGCTACAGCATTATCGGGATTAATCCGAAGCACTTCGGTGAACTGAGTGAGAGCATTGTTCATCCGGGTGCGCATCTCGGTTTCATCGAACGTGTTCATGCTGTGCAGCCCGTAATTCAGGTGAATTTTTTCGAGCAGTGTTGCAATTTCGGGATCATTTCGATCTTCACCATCAAGCATGGTAAGGGCTGTCTCGTATTCATTGTTTTCAATAAGCAGATCCACCTGCTGATCGAGCGGAAGGTTTTCATCTACCGTGTATCCGTCTTCAGAACCGCCACATGCGGCAATAAGCACAGTGATGAGAAGAATGGATGTAAATCTAAGAGTGTTGCGAATCATGATACGGTCTTTATTAATTTAAAAAGTAAATGGGTGTTGGACTGATGCAGAGTATAAAAACGGCCATGCTGATCCAGCCCAGCTTTTTTCGGCCAGGTGTTAATGGTTGTTCAAACAAGACCGGAGGATGTTCCAGTCTTACAAAATAAATGAGAAAGAAGCTCCAGAATACCCAGATCAGCGAACCGGCCTGGTCAAACCCGGAGGTAGCAAATAGATAGAAAAGCGAAATGCCCAGTGATGAAATCCATACCGGAAGAATCCACTTCACTTCGTTGTAAAATCCTTTTTTCAGAAAATAAAGTAAAAGAAGCGCCCATAAAAATCCCGCCAAATAACCGTACTCCGGGAACCAGCCGCTGATATTCAGGTAGAGGAAGGGGATCGCTTCAATACCAGCCAGTGCGGTAATGCCTCCGAAACAGACCCGAGCCACTTTTTTATGTTTTTCAAACCCGATGAGTGAGTAGAGAATATGACCTCCGTCAAGCTGACCAACCGGAGTAAGATTCAGCGCTGTGAAAAAGAGTCCCAGCCACCCGGCAAAGAGAAACGGATAATGATACATCTCGTACATTGGCGGAACATTATCAAAAAAGCTTGCCAGAAATGAGTACAACAGTGTATTTCCAAGAATAATTGTGGCACCTTCGGGCGAGGTTTCGGGAGGCTCATCAGGGAAAGTGCCGGTCTCCTGTATATGCTCAACTACTGCTTCGTGACCTGCAAAGTTTTCGATGAAACCGGGTTCGGGCAAGGTGGAAAAACCGTATATCAGAATAGACAGTGAAACAACAAAACCGGCAACAGGACCGGCAATACCGATATCAAACAGTTTTTTGGTGTGGCTGATTCTCTCCTCGATTTTAATCACGGCTCCCAGCGTACCTATGCCGATGGGTATCGGAATAAAATATGGCAGTGTTACCTTTACATTGTGATAAACCGCCGCAAAATAGTGCCCGAATTCATGCGTGGCCAGAAAGGCCAGCAGCAGCGCGGCAAACAAAGCCCCTTCGGGCCACATCTCCCAGTATGTTTCTGCATTGGCTGACTGTCCAACCCAGATAATGCCCACAAAAGTCACACATAAAAATGTTGCAATAAAGAGCAGGCTGTGCTTGATAATCGCACCGGGTGTAGGACGGTTTTTGGGCCTCGGTTTAATCGGGGTATCCGGCTCCGGGTAAATGTTTTGTTCAGGAAATGCCAAGGATTGTTATAATATGATTAATACTTCAGTTTTCAGTTCGTTTCCAGGTTTGTTCTTGAAATGGGTAGTGTCATACAACGCGCACCTCCCCGACCGCGGCAAAGTTCATGGCCTTCAAAACTGATGGCAATTTTTTGATTTTGTGAAGGGTCGAACCCTTTTTTTCCAAACTCTTCGAGAAATTCGAACTGAGTCATATGTATATAGCCATGTTTTTCCATTTCGAGAAAAGTTTGTGTATTCCTTCCATAACCAACCACCACACCGGGAGCCAGGGCAAACAGGTTTGCTCCATCAGTCCACTGCTCCCGGAATTGTTTGATCGGATCCTCACCTCCGCAGTTAATAAATGTGAATTCCCTGCCGGTGAGTTCTTCAAGAGTCTCTTTGAGTGAACGGCACTGCCGGGCCTGCACAAAATCCCCGCTGGAAAAAAGGTGCACTACGTTATGTGTTTGCCCTGTGATGGCCGGCGGAAAAACCACACATTCGGTTTCATCGATAAATGTAAAGATCGTATCAAGATGCATGGATGATCGCTGTTTGGGAATATCCACAGCTACCACATGGTCTATCCCGCGGTGCAGAAGTTTTTCAGTTACGCTCATCAATCCGCTGAAAGAGGTTCGTTCACTCATTCCAATCAGTAAAATATTCGGAGCTGCAACCAGCACATCGCCGCCTTCAATCGACTGTTGACCGCCCACAGTAATTATATTGGGACGGATATTATCAAACAGCGGGTGATGTTTAACAATGATATTCATCATCAAAAATTCCCGAACCCTTGCCTGCCGTGCCGCACGCGAAAGAATGATATTTTCACCGGCTACTGCCGCGAGATCCCGCGTGAATAGCATATTTGGTGCAGGCTGAAGACTGAATTTCCCTCCGAACGAACCTTCGGTAATAAATTTTACAAAACTGTCTCCATCCAGGCTGGATAATTTTTTTTCAATGGTGTGAATATTTTCGGAAGGAAGCTCCAAAATCATCAGTTCGATAAACTCTTCACGAACAGCCTGCTCTGTAAAACATTCGCGTGCCAGGTCTGTAATCTGAAATATCTGTCCATCGGCAGGCATAGCGGTTTCAAAAACCTTCAGCATGTCGAAGTGTTCCCGGCGTGCATCCTCCTCAAAAATGATGTCATCAAAAAGAAGCTCTTCCTTGAGTCCCGGATTCACCAGAGAAACCTCCCGGCCGGGTGTATGAACAATCACCGCATTCAGATGATCTGTCTCTGATGGTATGTCGATTTTCATATTGAACTGTTCAGTGAAATTTCAGGACTGAAGATACACTTTTTACAGCACCTTTTTTTGGGAAGGTTTGCTTTCGGTTTAACATAAAAAAACAAAATGCGGGTTAATAAGATGAATGGGCAAATGAGTGTTCCCTTCATTCCATTATATTCCTGTGAACCCATAGTTCATTGATAATACCGGTGACAGATGAACTCCCAGCCCTTTCGGACCCACCCCGTCCCTCCCTATCCCGACAAAAAGCGTGTCGGGACAAGGAGGGAGCCTGTTGTCACCTCCTCAATAGTGTTGCCCGCTTTTGGGCAAGATTAGTGGCTACCGGTGACGAATTACTGTGTCACAAAATCTCAATGTAGTGGATTACATAACAGGGCTTTACCCATTACCAAATTTCAAACTGCGTAATAAAAGAGGAGCTTAGCGAATAATGCAGGTTAAGATTAAGATGAAAATATCCTAAAAAATTTCCATTTTGTTCTGTTGCTTACCTGTAATCTGAACTTCAGGTACAGTCCTGTTTCCATTTAATAATTTACGGCCTGAAAACCTCCTTCATCATCAATGACTCGTTTTGCCCTTTACTTTGCGGCTTCCTTTTTGCTCTTAATTACTGCCGGAACCTTCAATAAACTGTATGCACAACAGTCGGGTGATCTTGACTACAGGCCGCTTCGTGTAACACTTGTACCGGGCCTAAGCACAAATGGCATTGATGCCACCGGTTACACAGCCCGTTATTCCCTCAATATTATCGGCGGCTATCATGGCGGAATTGATGGCTATGAAATGGGTTTGGTAAATGCCAATCAGCGCTACACCCGCGGATTTCAGATTGGTGGTGTAAACTATTCCGGAGGACCTATGAGCGGTATCAATATCGGTGGAGCAGTTAACTATTCACGACGCAGTATGAGAGGAGCACAAATATCCGGAATCGGAAATTTTACAGAGCAGTCTCTTCAGGGTTTTCAGCTATCCGGTATGATAAATTCCGGTTATAATACTGTGAACGGATTGCAGATTGCCGGAATCGGCAACATTGCCCGCCGGGACCTCCAGGGCCTTCAGATTGCAGGTGTATTTAACAGCACGGTTGAAGATTCTCAGGGAATGGTGATCGCCGGTTTTGGAAACTTTAATGCAGGCCGCGCCCAGGGTTTCATGTTTTCAGGAGCGGTAAATGTTGCCCGCGACATGCAGGCCTTCTCTGTAGCCGGTGTTCTGAATGCCACACGAAATCTGCAGGGTTTTCAGATCTCCGGGCTTGCCAACGTGGCCTATCGTGTCCGCGGAATGCAGGTAGGCCTCTTTAATTTTGCCCGTGACTTTGATGGCATACCGATAGGCCTTGTCAGCCTGTATGGCAATGGGCGCCATAACATCGATGTCTGGATGAGTGATGCCGGGTTTCAAAATGTGGGCCTTAAGCTGGGGACCCGGTCGGTATACAACATGATATCTCTGGGTTATAACCCCTTTCTGCGCGGGAGGGAGGTTTGGTCACTCGGCTGGACCATTGGCAGCTACACTCCGCTGGATGAGGCCTGGGGCAATCCTCGATATGAAGGCTTTTTCCGGATGCGCGATTTTACTATACAAAATGTACAAGAGGGTAGTCTCAGTACACGACTGAACAGCATCTACAGTTACAGGTATCTGCTTGGTTACGACATCGCCAATGGTTTTGGCATCTATGCAGGCCCAACGTTTAATATCTTGCTATCAAGGGAGGCCCGAAGCAACGAGTATACATGGTATTCAATTATAAGAGGTGAGAGAGGCGGCAGCGATTTTTCATTATGGCTTGGATTCACAGTCGGCATGCAGATTTTTCCGCACTAATTAACATCTGAGTATAGTTCGATTGTTAAATGACAGATAATGAGGTCCCCTCCTGTGTAAGAGCCTGTTCCGAGCATTCAGAAAGTGGCCAATGGAGATAGCCTTAGCCCGCATTTCTCACACTAAAATTATTTGAAAACGAAATGCGGGTTAGTATTAAATGTGGTCAATTCTTTGATTCAATCACTCCCAACCCGAGTTAAGGTTAATTCTTTTCTTAAGGTTTTTTGTAACAGTAATTATGTTGCTACGTACTGGAAAATACCATACGATGATCAGTTTCATTTTATGATTCATTCTGTTCAGTAAATATTGAACATAATGAACTTTGTTTGTATTTTGTAATCAGAGACACAAACAAACCATAAAAATGACTGAAAAAAAGCTCCAATATATAGAAGAAGCCGGTATGGCTTTTGAACTTTTTGGTATGACACGGATGGCTGGCCGGATACTTGGCTACCTCATTGTCTGTGACAAGGAATCCGTTTCGTTCAATGAAATAATGGATGCGTTGAAAGCCAGCAAAGGGAGTATCAGCGGAACCACCAAACAGCTGATAACCATCGGTTTTGTTGAGCCGGTTTCCCTGCCCGGCGATCGGAAAACGTACTATCGTATCAGCAATTTGAAAGTTGGCAGTATTCTGAAAGCCAGAATTCAGTTATTTCTGAAGTTTGCAGATGTACTTGATAAAGGCAGGAGCCTGAAAGAGAAGAACGATCGTGTTTCCGAGTGGACCCTTGAAGTCTCATCATTTTACAAATGGTTTGGAGATGAAATAGACCTGGTTCTTCAAAAATGGGAACGAGAAAAAGAGAACATTATAAAGCAGAAAACAGAAGACAATGAAAACAAACTGTAAACAACCCGCATCACTTTTTGAACGGTTGACTTCATTTTTAGAAAAGGCAGACAAAATAATTGATCAATACATCGCTCATTTTATTGACCAGATTGAAGAGATTTACCAATAACGCATGAATAATGCGTTTAAAAAAAGAAAGAAAAGATTAAAAATCAAAGAGTTATGACAGTAAGAATTAAGAGAATATTCATTGTGCTGTTTGCAATCGGAATGATGACATCAATACCAAAAGCAGGTACCGCACAATCAGCTGCCGAAATTATTGAACGGATGGAAGAGGTAATGCGGGGCGAATCGCAATACGCCGAAATGACAATGAAAATTGTACGTCCCCGCTACGAACGAGAGGTTTCGATGCGATCGTGGCTGCTGGGACGTGATCATTCCCTGATTTTAATTACTGCTCCGGCAAGAGATGAGGGTACAGCGTTTCTGATGCGGGATAATGATATCTGGAATTACGATCCGAGAATTGACCGCACCACACGTCTGCCTTCTTCAATGATGGCGCAATCTTGGATGGGATCGGATTTTACCAACGATGACCTTGTTCGGGATTCCGACCTGATTGAAGATTTTGAACACGAACTCCTCCGAACCGAAGAGTACAATGGCTACGAAAGCTACGTGATAGAGATGACCCCCAAACCGGACACACCCATCGTTTGGGGCAAGGTGAAAATGTGGATCGCCAAAGATGACTACATTCAATTACGCATCGAAAATTACGATCAGCGTGACCGGCTGGTGAACACGATGGAACTCGATCAAATCGAAGAGGCTGGCAACCGAAAAGTACCAAAACGAATCACCGTGATACCGGCTGACAAGGATAATGAGAGAACGATTCTTACATATCAGCATATAGAGTTCGGGATTGATATCGACGAGGGGTTCTTTTCACGAGCAAATATGCAGAGGCTCCGGTAAAACACCGGTCTGATAAGGAATTGGCAATTTATTAAAACGAGGGGATGATGACCTACTTAAAATTAGCCTGGCGAAATATTTGGCGCAACAGGAGGCGCACACTTATCACGATTTCCGCTATTATTTTTGCGGTGCTCGCCGCTATTGTGATGCAGTCGATGAACCGCGGAAGTTATGAAGTAATGATAGACCGGATGGTGAGTTTTAACACCGGTTACCTTCAGGTACAAGATTTCCGCTACGATGATGAGACCTCTCTTGACAACTCATTTTATTACGATGAAGAGTTGAGAGATCGTATTCTGAACGCAGATGAGCGAATTGAAAAAATTGTACCCAGAGTAGAAACCTTTATGCTCGCTGCCAACGATGTATCTACGCGTGGGTCGGTTGTTTTCGGGATTGATCCTGAGAAAGAGAAGAATTTCAATCAAATTGAAAACTACCTGACTGATGGACGATTTTTCGATGCAAATGAGCATACGGCAGTTATGGGCAAAGGGCTGGCTGATCGCCTTCAGCTTTCTGTTGGAGATACCCTCGCACTGATCGGGCAGGGAAGATTCGGGATGTCGGCCAGCGGACTATTTGAAATTGCCGGCCTCATCGAACACCCCATCCGCGATTTGAACAACTCCGCGGTCTATCTGCCAATTAAAACGGCCCAGGAACTGCTTTCTGCAGAAGATCACATCACCGGCTTGCTGATTAACCCTTACCACGAGCGGCAAACCGATGCTGTGGCTGCATCCATTCGAAACACACTTGACGACAACGAATTGGTTGTCTACACCTGGCCGGAACTGATGCCCGAACTGCTTGAATTGATGGAGATGGATCTTGCCGTTCCGCGCCTGCTCACAGTAGTTCTTTACGTGGTAATCGGATTTGGATTTTTGGGCACTGTTCTGACAATGACCATGGAGCGGCTGCGCGAATTCGGGGTACTGCTCTCGGTGGGCATGAAGAGGCTGAATCTCTCTTTTGTAGTATTTATCGAAACACTTTTCATCAGTGTAATGGGAGTTGTTTGCGGAATTGTACTTTCGTGGGGTCTGCTCAAGTGGATCGATCCGATCAATCTTTCCGGAGAAGCGGCACAGGCGGTGATCGACATGGGCTTTGACCCGATCATCCCGATGTCTTTTGCTCCCGATCAGTTTTATATCCAGGGGTTTTATGTATTCCTGATCGCCATGGCCGTATTTCTGTTCCCTCTGATTAAAATTGTAAAGCTGAACATTTTAGAAGCTGCACGATCATGAAAACTTTATTGACTATATCCTGGAGAAATATCTGGCGCCACCCTGCACGAAGCAGTGTTTTGCTTGCGGCAATTATTGTGGGCTTGTGGGCCGGTGTAGTAACTGTTGGCATTATCAATGGTTTGATGCAGCAGCGAATCGACTACATGATTGAAAGTGAGATCACCCATGCACAGGTTCACAACCCCGATTTTCTGGCCGAGGGCTATTCATGGCTCTATATTCCCGATCATGATGAGATCACAGCCTGGCTGGAGAATGATGACAGAGTCACATCATTTACATCGCGCACCATTACCGATGGCATGCTGCAATCACCCATCAAAACCTCCGGAGTTCGAATCCGGGGCATAAATATTGATTCGGAAATTCGTACAACCAACTTTCATGAAAATATTGTGGAAGGTGAATATCTCGACTCTGACATTCGCAACGCCGTAATAATAGGACAAAAACTGGCGAACGACCACAATGTTGAGGTGGGCAACCGAATTGTCCTCACATTCGAAGATACCGGAAACGAACTCACATCCGGTTCCTTCAACATCGCGGGCATCTTTAAATCAGCCTCGGTTGATTATGACGAAAGAAATGTGTTCATCCGCTCTGATGAATTTATTGCCCTTCTTGGGGATGAAGAAGTGTACCACGAAATCGGCATTATGCTGGCAGATGAAGAGCTGGCCGGCCCGGTGGTGGAGGAGTTAAATGGCGCTTTTCCCGGCATTCATGCACAAACCTGGCGGCAGCTTTCACCCGAACTGAGCATGCTGGTGGAGCTGGGAGGTTACATGGTTATTCTGATTACCATGATCATTATGATAGCCCTCGCTTTCGGAATTTTGAACACCATGCTGATGGCCCTCTTTGAGCGAATGAGGGAGATCGGGATGCTGCTCTCTATCGGGATGAGCCGCCTGCGAGTGTTCAGCATGATTATGATCGAATCCATCATTCTTACCATTACGGGAGCTGCTGTGGGAATTGTGCTGGCAACACTAAGCATTAACTACTTTAGCGATACCGGTATTAATCTGGAAATGTTTGCGGAAGGTGCGGCTCAAGTGGGCTGGGATCACATCATTTACCCGATTCTGTCATCCACGGAATATATCATTATCCTGGCCGTGGTTGTTATCATCACCCTGTTGGCTTCGGTCTATCCGGCCATAAAAGGAATCCGAATCAATCCACTGGAGGCGGCCAAAGATGGCTAAATCTGAGAACTATAAAAATCAAAGATAATATGTTGATTTGTGTGGATAAAATAATAGAGCGTAGCACAAAATTCCCCCCTAACAAGGGGAGACAAAGGGGGGTGTCTATCTTGAAAAAGAAGAGATTTAGAGGTGTGTTCAGTGTGCGAACAAAGTCATGTTACACCCCTCCCGGCTTCGCCGTACTCCCCTTTTTAGGGGAGACTTTTAAAACGCAAATCAATAGAATTCAAAAATCAACACTGCCATGGCAATCGTAAGAACTGAAAAATTATCCAAAGTTTACAACCCAGACACCGTTCCCGTGCACGCTCTTCGCGATGTATCCATCGAGATTAATGAGGGAGAATTTACCGCGGTTCGGGGACCATCCGGCTCCGGCAAAACAACCTTGCTGAACATGATCGGCGGCCTGGACAAGCCGACCTCTGGAAACGTGTTCATCAGCGGGCAGGAGATATCAAAAATGAAAGACAGCAAACGCATTGATTTCCGCCTGCAAAACATTGGGTTTGTGTTTCAGCACTACAATTTGATTCCCGTGTTTACGGCTCGCGAAAATGTGTCTTTCATCATGCTGCTTCAGAAGCGAAATAAAAAAGAGATTCAGCAGCGGGCGGATGAACTTCTCGAACAGGTAGGGCTGGGAGACCGAAAAGATGCCCGGCCGGTTCAGTTATCGGGAGGCCAGCAGCAGCGTGTTGCTGTGGCCCGTGCGCTCGCATCCGAACCAAAATTTATTCTGGCCGATGAACCCACCGCAAACCTCGACACCGAATCAGCCATGAACCTGCTGGACATCATGGAAAGAATGAACCGCGAGCAAAACGTCACATTCGTGTTTTCAACTCACGATCAGCGGGTAATTGACCGTGCGCGAAGGGTCATCACCATGGTAGACGGAGCCATTCATAAAGATGAAATCCAGCATGCCGATGAAAAAGAGGAAGCGTAATACTGTATTCATTAACGGGTTTTTCATTTCACTGATTGTGATGATGGTCAGTCCGTACTCACTATTCGCTCAGGGCACAGATAATGTAAGGATCAGCGGATATCTGCAGGGGAATCCGGTTCGTATTTCTGCCGAACTGCCCGAGCCGTTTGGTAAAGAAACCTGGTGGGAATACCGGCTTCAAAATCGCCTGAACGTTGCATGGTTTGCCACCCCCGACCTGACCTTCCACTGGCAAATGCGAACACGATTTTTTGCAGGTGACCTGGTCCGCGATTTTCCGCAATATGCTGACGGCATCGATACGGACGATGGGCTGGTGAACCTCTCCTGGATGATCACACAACAGGATAACTGGTTGTTGCACTACATCCCAGACCGACTGTACGCTGAATGGCACCTGGGCGACTGGGACATACGCGTTGGCCGTCAGCGCGTAAACTGGGGCGTGAATATGATCACCAACCCGAATGATATTTTCAATATCTACTCCTTCTACGATTTTGATTACCCCGAAAGGCCCGGATCCGACGCTATCCGAGTTCTGCGCCACATTGGTTTTGCTTCACGGTTCGAAGTAGCCGTTAGCCCCGGGAGGGACCTCAGAAACAGTGTGGCTGCAGCCCTCTACGCATTCGATCTGCGCGGGTATGATGTGCAGCTAATCAGCGGATATTACCGTGAACGGTTCACAACCGGAGCTGGCTGGGCGGGGGATTTTCGCGGAGCCGGAATTAAAGGAGAAACCATGTTTTATGCTGACATTAATCGGCAGAATGGAACCAGGGAGACGAATTTTATTTTTTCCTCCTCTGTGGATTACATGTTCGAAAACAGTCTCTTTTTGGTGGCCGAATTTTTGTACAACCATGAAGGCGGCCGGGAAGAATTTTTACTGATGGCCGAAGAGCTAACACCCGATAACCCATCATTCTCTACCTACCAGGCAACCGCGCATGCAACCTATCCAATTCATCCGCTTGTGGACGGATCGATTGCGGCAATCTGGTATCCTGATGAAAAAGCAGTCTTTATAAGTCCGTCGTTATCATGGTCAGTCGGGCAAAACCTCGATTTCCAGATTCTCGGGCAGTTTTTTACGGGCAGTGATGATTCGGTATTTGGCAGTGCCGGCAACCTGCTCACAGCATCACTAACCTATAATTTTTAGCGATGAACCGGATACGAACCTGGATCGCAGCTCTCCCTGTAATTCTGTTTTGCATCTCTCCATTGTATGCCCAGGAAACTGAACGTGAAGCCTATCAGAGTAAAAAAGTAATTCTGCCGTTTATGAGCTACACTCCAGAAACAAGCCTGATGGGTGGAGGGTTGATGATGGTTCAGTTTAAACCGTTAGGTGCCGGAATAGAAACAAGAGCATCTCAGTTGATTTTATCCGGGATCTATTCACTCAACCGGCAGTTAATGATTGAGTTAACTCCCAATGTAATTTTAGATGGGGATGAATGGTTGTTCGAGGGTCGTTATGAGTACTCTTTTTTCCCGGATAATTATTGGGGAGTTGGACCATTTACAGGAAAAAATGATGAAATAAATGTTGAATTTCGTTCCATTCAATTTCAGCAGGCCGTACTCAAAAATATTGGGAATGATCTTTATACTGGCTTAAATGTTCGGTGGGTCAGGCTTTCCGGTGTTCAATTCAGCAGCAATGATGGGGAGCCGTTTCCGGACAAAATAATCAGTGGCAGGAATGGCAGCAGATTAACAGGAGCCGGGTTTTCGCTTCGCCATGACAAGCGAAACAGCATCACATATCCAACAGAAAAGCACTATTTGGAGTTGTCAACGTTACATTATCCCCGATTATCAGGCTCTTCCCACCCGCACAGCAGTTTTTTACTGGATGCACGCAAATATTACGGGTTAAAGGAGAGTAGTACATCGGTACTTGCTTTTCATTTTCAAGCCAGGTTCAAATCAGGAAACGTACCGTTCCAGGAGTATTCACTATTGGGCGGACGCGAAATAATGAGAGGCTACTTCGAAGGACGATTCAGGGATGCGAATGCCGCCCAAATTCAGGCAGAGTGGCGGCAAATCCTCTATAAAAGAATTGGTATGGCCGTCTTTGTTTCAGGCGGTGAAGTTTGGAACCGATTTAAAGATTTTAACCTGACTAACCCGAAATATTCGGGTGGAGCCGGATTGAGATTCAACCTGAATCCCAATGATACCAGCAATCTGAGAATAGATTATGGGATCGGAAAACACGGGAGCGGTATATATATCACCATCGGAGAAGCTTTTTAGCTATCAAAATCGGAGGATGCCATGCTTAAAAAAATGATTACAACACTTGCTCTTACCCTCGGCATCTTTCTGATTATTATAGCGTTCGGTGTGCGCGGTGCTTTTTTTCCATTCACAAATCCAATTCAAAGCAGTAATAACAATTCTGAAAACCTCACTGTTTCAGAACTGATAAAAATCGAACTCGGCGGAATGGATCAATATATCTTGCTGAGAGGAGCAAACCGCACAAACCCGGTACTGCTTTGGCTGCATGGCGGCCCCGGAGCTGCACAAATGCCTCTGGCCCACCATCTGGATAAAAAGCTTGAGCAGAAGTTTATTGTCGTTCACTGGGACCAGCGGGGTGCCGGTAAATCCAATCATCGGCATTTCGATGAAAGTACGATGACATTCAATCAATTCATGAGTGATGCTCATGAATTGATGCGCTACCTCCAGACCCGGTTTGACCAGGATAAAATTTTTCTGCTTGGGCATTCCTGGGGATCTCAACTGGGAATTGAACTGGCCGCGAAACACCCGGATGATCTTCATGCGTACATCAGCATTAGCCAAGTGGTGGATAACTACCGCGGTTATGAAATTGCTCATAAATGGCTGACAGATCAAGCTCATCAAACCAATAACCAAACCATTCTGGAGCATCTTGAAGAACTCGGGAAACCGCCATACACTGCACATAGCGATCATGTGCAGTTTGCCGGGTTAATCGGAGATCATGGCGGCAATCTTGATATCAGTTTGGGCAAGCTTGCCCGTATTGCCCTCGGCGCACCAGAATACAGCCTTACCGATTATTACCGATGGCTGAATGGGGCAAATCGTGGCAGCGGCCCGATGTGGGATGAAATTTACGCACACCAAATTAATTACATCGGCCAGATTCCTGAACTTGAAATACCTGTTTACTTTCTGGCCGGTCTGCATGATTACAACACCCCTTACGAACTTATTCAGGAATATTTTGAAATGATCGAAGCCCCTCAAAAAGAGTTGATCCTGTTTGATCAATCAGCACATACACCGTTTCTGGGTGAACCGACAACATTCACAGATGAATTATGCCGAATAAAACAACTGTATTTTGAGAAATGAATTGAGTAAAAAACAGATAAGATTATAGTTATGTTATCAGAATGATGTACCTAAAACTGGCCTGGCGAAATATCTGGAGGAATCGGCGGCGGACACTCATCACAGTGAGCTCGGTGGCGTTTGCCGTGGTGTTATCGCTCATACTGGAGTCGATGAGCCTGGGCTCACATGAACATATGATCGATATAACAGCCCAGTTCCATACAGGTTATCTCCAGATTCAGGATCCACTTTTTGAAGATGAGCCGTTTCTTGATAATACATTTTATTACGATGAAGCACTCCGAAACACCATTCTGAATGCCCACCCTTCCATTGATTACATCGCCCCGAGAATTGAAACGTTTTTACTGGCTGCCGGGGATCTGCAAGCGCGCGGAGCGCTGGTGATGGGCATCGACCTGGAGATGGAACACAATCTCAACCGGCTCAAAGACCGGCTTATCGAAGGGCGCTTTTTTGAACCAGGTGAAGAAGCGGCTGTACTCGGAGCGGGGCTTGCCAGGCGGCTGAATGTGGAAGTGGGCGATACACTTGCGATGCTGGGGCAGGGCCGGTTTGGCATAAGTGCTTCAGGGCTCTTTGAAGTTGCCGGACTGATGAATCACCCGCTCCGGGAGATGGACAATCAGATCGTTTATTTCTCTCTGCCCACCGCACAATGGCTGCTTTCTGCTGTAGATTATGTGACCACAATCCTGGTAACACCGGATGAAATTCGCAATACCGATCCGATTGCAGAATCATTGCGGGATGCACTCGGCAGCAAACTTCGGGTGCTTACCTGGCCCGAATTGATGCCCGAACTTCTGCAGGGAATAGAGTTCGATAAAATCCAGATGTACATAATGATGGGAATTCTCTATGTAGTAATTGGCTTCGGCCTGTTTGGCACCATCCTTACAATGACTCTTGAACGAATGAAAGAGTTTGGCCTGCTTCTTTCCGTGGGGATGCAGCGGTTCCAGCTCAGTGGGGTAATTTTTATGGAAACGCTGGTCATCAGCCTGATGGGAGTACTTTCCGGGTCGGTACTGGGCTTCCCGATCCTTCTATGGTTCTATCACAACCCGGTTGAACTAAGGGGTGATATGGCGGATGTGATGCACGATATGGGCTTTGAAGCCATCATGCCCTTCTACCTTCATCCGGATATTTTTATCACGCAGGCATCCATCATTTTCGTATTGGCTTTTTTTATATCACTCTACCCGGTAATTCGGGTTCAAACCCTGAATATTCTGGAGGCTTCAAGGAAATAGGTATGGTAATGACCTGAGTTTGATTAATAATAACTTGATTTAGAGGGTTGAAAGTCCCCTCCTTACACAATGTTTTGTTTTGGGACATAGGTAACACAGGAGGGGAACGCAATAATCAGCATTTTGGAATCGAACTCAGGTAAATACTAAACTTTGCAAAGCCCCCATAGATCAAAATTGTGATTCAGCATGAATGAAATATTCAAAATATCGTGGAGGAATATCTGGAGAAATCCGGGAAGAAGTGGTGTGCTCCTAACGGCCATTGTTGCAGGTGTTTGGGCGGGAGTTACCACATCCGCCATCACAAACGGTTTTGTAGACCAGCGATTTGATCGGCTCATTAATGAGGTGTCTCACCTGCAGATTCACCATCCCGAATTCAGAACCGAGCGGGAAACGTCGATGTTCATACCACAAGCAGAGGAAATGATCGAATTTCTGGGTGCAGATGAGAGGGTGGAATCATTCAGTGCCCGTGCCATCGCCGAAGGGTTGATTCAGTCACCCGCGAATAATGCAGGTATTCAGGTTTTTGGCGTGGATCCAGACCGTGAGCAAGCTACAACATCCATTCAGGACGATATTGTGGAAGGCGAATACCTTGATACTGATTTGCGTAACCCGATCATCATCGGCCGGAAGCTCGCTGAAAAACTCAATGCAGATCTGGGCACGCGGCTGGTTCTCACATTTCAAGATGTGGACGAGGATTTGACATCCACCGTTTTTAACGTGGCGGGTATCTATACATCACTTTCGGGAACAGAAGATAGATTGGTTTATACCCGGATGGACGATCTGCAGGAGCTCCTCTCAGAAGATCCTGTTTATCATCAAATCGCTGTGGTGCTTCACGATGAAACCCAGATTGAATCTTTCATTACCGAACTGAATGAGTCGTTTCCGGGACTGGAAGCACTCTCATGGTACAATCTTTCACCGGAACTGCGACTCTACGCAGATCTTGGAAACCAGGTGGTATACTACCTGATGGGCATCATTATGCTGGCACTGGCATTCGGAATTCTCAACACCATGCTGATGGCCATTTTTGAACGTACCCGTGAACTGGGCATGCTGATGGCGGTGGGAATGAACAAGGCAAGGGTTTTTTTCATGATCTGCCTCGAATCGGTATTGATCACACTGACCGGTGCATCTGCCGGAATGGTGCTTTCGGTATTATCTATCCGGTATCTCTACTCGAACGGGCTGGACCTTTCGACTTTTAGCGAAGGACTCGCCGAATTTGGTTATGATGCGATTCTTTATCCCTCACTCGGTGCAGAATCCTTTTTAGGAATTACGCTGATGGTTGCTATCATCGCGATTTTAGCTTCGATTTATCCGGCGCTGAAAGCTATTCGCCTGGAACCGGCATTGGCGGCCCGGGAGTGATGTTTTCTGACCTTTTTAAATTAATTTTTTTTCTTTTCTCATGAATAAAATACTCATTCACCTGCTGGCATGGTTGCCGATGATCATACTTGCCATCTTTAATGCATTGATCCGGGAGTGGATATTTCTTGATCTGTTCACGGAAAAGCTTTCCTTCCAGCTTTCAACCATCACCCTGATACTGATATTTACTCTCTATACCTGGTTCATTTCAAGACGTTGGCCGCTGGAAAGCAAAAAACAGGCGATCATAGTTGGTTTGGCGTGGTGTGTTCTAACCATTATTTTTGAGACGGCACTTGGGTTTGCGGGGGGACAATCCACGGAAGAACTTTTGGCCGCTTATGATCTTGCCGATGGAAATCTTTGGGCTTTGGTACCGGTGTCACTGGCTGTGTTGCCATGGGTGCTTTTCAAATTCAATAATAGATGAGGTTCAAACCTGATCGAAAACCGTTACATCGCTCAATCTACATCCGATCACATGTCTCTCTACTCTTATCAAAGCTGATAAAGAACAGCTTACGGACAAAGGAATTGTACTTACAGTACAGCTTTATGAAAACAGGAGTGCACTGAAAGAGATCGGAATCGATAAGCGCAAGGCAAACCGGGTCATCAAAGAAGCTCGTGCAATCTGTAATTCCCACTCCAACAATTCATGAGAGTTTTTGCTAAAATCCAGGAGGAGGATGCTGAGAGGGCCAATAAAGATGGCTTCACAAAGCACAAACCGCATATTGGTAATATTTTCTCGCAGATTTACACTGAGTTTAGCGCAGATTCCCGCAGAATATCAGCGCCCTCCAACTGCGACAGTTGAGATATTTACTGTTAGTGCAGCGATTCCTTCAAAACCAATACTTTCTAATCTCAATAACGTTTTTTGGATATGAAGAAACATACGTTTAAATATAGATTAACCCGAGGGATGACTTCTCTGAAAAAATTAATTATCATTGCATCCTGAGAGTTTTGAAAATATGAAGCAATCCGGGAAAGAGTGCGTCCATGCATTCACTGGCTCCTTTTTTGCTGCCGGGCAAGGCAACCATCAGCACACCATTTCGGATGCCGGCAACCTGATCGGAGATCATCGCGTAGGGTGTTCGCACCAGGCCGTACTGATGCATAGCATGGCTGATTCCGGGGACTTCACGATCGGAGATCTCACGAATCACCTTCGGAACCACATCTTTGGAAGCTGGTCCCGTGGAGCCACATAAAAAAATCAGCTCCGCAGTTTTATTGTCAGTAAGGTTCAGCAAGTAGTTTTTTACGATTTCTTCCTCTTCATTAAGCTGTTGTTCGGTGACGATTTCCACCGATTCATTTTCAAGAAATTTTCGTATTACATTACTTGAACGATCAACACGATGCCCTTCTTTTTTAGCGGTATCGACGCTGACAAGAGCAGTGCGGATCGGCGGATCAAATGAATCCCGCATATCTGATTTTCCTCCGCGTTTTTCCAGTAATTTGATCTCACCCATGGTGATTTGGGCATCCATGGGTTTCAGCATGTCGTAGGCGTTCAGCATGGCGGCCATTACGGCGGTGACGGCCTCCATCTCCACACCGGTTTTCCAAACCGCTTCCACCTCTGCAATAAAGATGATGGCGTCATTTTGGATTTCGTAACTGATCTCGATCCAGTCAATCGGCATGGAGTGGCAAAAGACAATCCACTCCGAGGTTCGTTTACCTGCCTGAATCCCTGCACTTCGGGCTATTTCCAGCAGATCTCCTTTTGGAATCTCTCTGTTTTTTACTTTTGTGATCACATCCGGTGTGGAGGTGAGTTTTCCCGATGCTTTCGCATACCTGAGGGAATTTCGTTTATGTGAAATGTTGATCATTGAGTTGGATCATGATAACTCAGCGGCTTTTGTACTCAACGGTTTCACCGCCAAGAACGAAAACATTCGCAGAGGATAGAATTGAAGTTTGAATGCACTCAAACTTTTATCATTTTTATGTTTAACGCAAATGAATTCTAATCAAAAAACAGAAAAATGAGTTCTGTCACAGAAACCAAAACCGAGCCACGGCTTATTAGTTTGGAATTGAAATGGTTTAGCGTGCTGGCCGAACAACGGGGCACACGCAAGGAATCCTTTCAAATTGAACCGGGTGTTACGTGTTCTGAGCTGATCGATCGGCTGTCTGCTGACTTTTTGATGCTGAAGAAGTATCGTGATTACGTGCGCCTGGCCGTAAACCGGGAGTATGCGGACCCGGGACTGCAGCTGCAGGACGGAGACGAAGTGGCTTTTATCACACCGGTATCCGGAGGGTGAAGATGAAAAAACCGCTTGTTGACAAGTATGGTCGCGTGCACGACTACCTGAGAGTATCACTTATCGAAAAGTGCAATCTGCGTTGCCGATATTGTATGCCGGAAAATCCGGACTGGACCCCAAAAGAGGAACTTTGTACCACTCAGGAGCTTCTCCAGCTGATGGATCTGTTTATCAGTATGGGAGTGAGCAAGGTGCGGCTGACCGGTGGTGAGCCGCTGGTGCGAAAGGATTTTGATGTGATTCTCAAACATCTCGCCAAAAAAGAGGTGGAACTTTCGATGACTACAAACGGGCTTTTGATCGACCGCCATATTTCCCTTCTGAAAGATAACGGCCTCCGCAAAATCAATGTGAGCCTCGATACGCTGATCCCCGGGCGATTTGAAATGATTACCCGGCGCACGGGCTTCGAGACGGTGATGAGAAATATCCGGCATCTGGTGGATGAAGATTTTCGTGTAAAGGTCAATGTCGTGATTATGAGGGGCATGAATGACGATGAGCTGACGGATTTTATAGAGTGGACCCGGAACCTGCCCCTCACGGTCCGGTTTATCGAATTCATGCCTTTCGACGGGAACCGGTGGGATGATGAAAAGATGGTTTCACTGGCAGAGATGAAGGAACGGATTTCAGAACGGTTCGAAATAATGAAACTTGAAGATGGCCCCAACGATACTACCAAACATTACAGGGTACCGGGTTTTGTCGGAAAGTTTGGGATCATCAGTTCGATGACAGAACATTTTTGCGGCAGCTGCAACCGGATTCGCCTGCTGGCAAACGGCTCCATCAAAAACTGCCTGTTTTCCACTAATGAAACCGATCTGCTGACTCTGATTCGGAAAGGTGAGGATCCGGAACCGGTTATCCGCAGTGTGATTTGGAAAAAAAAACCTTCTCACGCAGGCCGGTTCAACATCGCAAAGCAGGAAAACCGGAGTATGGTTACAATTGGGGGATAACCCGCTGGATCAGGTGAAATGGCCCTTTGATGATATCTTAAAATAAAAAATCATGCATCAGATAAAAACCGACAATATTTGGGTTCAAATCGGAGGGGAGCTACCTGCACTGGAGGATGTGTCGCTTTTTGTCCGCCGGGACCACTGCGGTGCGGTGAATCTTTTTGAAGGAGTGACTCGGAATTATGACAGCGGCAAGCAGGTGACGATGCTTCTGTACGATAGTTATGATGAGATGGCACTGCAACAGTGCGAAAAGATTTTGGATGAGGCCATGCAAGAGTTTCCGGCAGGCGCGGCAGTAATTCTTCACAAAACAGGTAGAGTGCCCGTGGGAGAGGTGTCTATGATTGTAGCAGTGAGTACCCCGCATCGAAAAGAATCAACTG
>SLGL01000297.1 GCA_007123785.1 Balneolaceae bacterium | reverse complement strand
GTTTGGGGGGATTTTTCAATTCTATAAAGATGCCCTTTTTTTGAATTAAATTCATACAGAAATTTTCACTCAAAAGCATCTGAAATGTTATGGCTTATAAAACGGGTCCCGTTATTATGATTCAAAAATATGAAGAGAGAGAAAATTTTAAAAAACCACATGAAGTTTTTTTGTTCAAAACTATTGGCAGGGTTAATCATCTTTTACACAACGAACAGAGCGGCCAAATGCTTTTCCACCTCCAAATGTTCCGCTGCTTTCGCCAATTCCCAAAGCTTCACCCTGCCGACTGTTGAACTGATCTCTTGCCCAGTAATGTCCGGCATTTCCGCGATCACGAAGGTCGCCTGAAAAAGAGTGAAGAAAACCCGGGGCGTGAAGCCGAAGTGTGGAGTTAAATGCTGCCGTTCTATTACCTTCTCCCATTCCACCTCTATTTATAGGTGCTTCGCGGAAAGCCCGCAACATCTCGACAGTGGGAATGCGCCAGGGTTCACCCAGCAGAATATGGCAGGGGTCGTTTTCAAGTTCCCACTCTGAGTCTTCATCAATGGACGTTACCCGCCAATTTGGTGTAACCAATTGTCCATTGTGATGAAATCCCTGACTTCGGTTAAACTGGAACAGCCATCCCGCTCTGCCTGCCCGATTGTCTATTGAAGACTCCGGAAAATCTGTTGCTCCAAGATTCATGGCAAGCCAGACTTTGTCTCCGCCCGGACCCGGCCAGTCGGCTTCTACGGTTGGATACGTGCGATTATTATAAAGACTTGCATTTGCAGGAGTCACTCCATCCACATATCCATGAGCTGCTTGCAAGGGGCCATCGTATGAGCTGAGGAAATAATGACAGGAAAAGAGGAATAAAGGCAGTGTTAAAATGAGCACTGCCGCAAGAGGTCTTTTCATAGATAGTCAGATGATTACAGGTAAATTCATATTTTGTAAAGATAAAGATAGGGAGATGATTTCTGAAATAACAGAACTTTCAATCATCGGAATAATTTAATGGATCCGGCAATGCAAAAGCAACGTAGGTGTCGCCGGGTTTGGTGCCCATTTTTCCACCGCCCGCTGCAATTACCACATATTGGCGGCCATTCACTTCATAAACTGCAGGAGTGGCATACCCGCCCGCGGGCAGATCGGTTTCCCATAGAAGTTCGCCGTTGTTTTTATCGAATGCACGGAACTTTTCATCTTGGGTGGCGCCAATGAAGAGTACACCACCGGCAGTTACCACAGGTCCGCCATAATTTTCGGTACCAGTCTGAGGAATTCCGCGCTCGGTAAGTTCCTCAAATTCACCGAGCGGAATATTCCAGATATGCTCCCCGGTATTCAGATCAATTGCATTTAGTGTACCCCAGGGTGGTTTGATGACCGGATAACCCTCAGGATCAAACCAGCGGTTGTAGCCGGTATGAGTGTAGGGGACATCAGGGGCGCGGCTCATATCTATTTCAGCAGCGTCAACTTCAGGTGCGTCGGGGTCTTTCAGAAATTCAATGAGTAACTCAATCTCATCATCAGTGAGATAGTTGAAGGTTGGCATCACACCCCGTCCGTTATAAATCACATCAAAAAGTTCATTAAAATCCATGCGGTCACCGATATCTACAAGAGATGGGTTGGAACCATGCTGAGCTCCGGTTCTGTTGGAGCCGTGGCAAGCCGCACAATTGAGTGAGTAGATCCGTTCGGCACGGGAGAGGCCATCGGCAACTGCATCGGTTTCAATCATTTCAAGAATCCATGGCATTTCGTTGGAGTTGACGTAGAGAATACCGGTTTCAGGATCAAAGGCCGCTCCGCCCCATTCACCACCGCCATCAAAGCCAGGAAAGATCAGGGTGCCTTCTTTGCTTGGCGGATCCCATCGGTTTTCCGTACGGATTTCACGAAAACGTTCGAGTACAGTTTGATGAGATTTCTCTGAAATGTTGGTTATATCCTCTTCGCGGAACTCCTGTCTTGCAAAAGGCTTTGGTTTAACAGGGACCGATTGTGTGGGCCAGACTTCTTCTCCCCGCAGGTCAGAGGGGGGCACTTTTTCTTCTGTCATCGGAAATAGAGGTTCGCCGGTATCGCGATTGAACACAAATACATGACCCGTTTTTGTGATTTGGGCTACTGCATCTACCATCTGGCCATTTCGATTGATGGTGACAAGGTTTGGGGCAGCCGGCGGATCGTAGTCCCATATGTCGTGCCTCACAAACTGATAGTACCAAACGAGTTCACCTGATGAGGCATCCAGAGCTACCAGGGAGCTGCCAAACAGGTTTTTCCCAAGACGGTCTCCTCCGTAAAAATCGTGCCCGGGCGATGCAACCGGTATAAACACCATACCACGCTCTTCATCCAGGCTCATGCCGGGCCAGCTATTGGTATTGCCCACGCGTGTCCAGGCATCGGGAGGCCATGTTTCATAACCGTAATCACCGGGGTAGGGGATGGTGCGAAAAATCCATTCAATCTCTCCCGTTCGTACATTAAAGGCACGGATATGCCCTGGAGCCAGATTATAAACCCTGGAGCCGTGAATCAACAGATCCTTGTACACAATACCGGGGCTGGTGGCAGTTACGCGAATATCACGAGCATCGCGGTCGAGATTCGCAGAAAAGTCGAGTGAACCGTATTCTCCAAAATCTTGGGCCGGTTCACCTGTTGCGGCGTCGATGGCCCAGAGGCGGTGACCGGCTACATAAAAGAGCCGTCGGTTGCCTTCATAATCACTCCAGGTTGCAAATCCGCGATTTACGCCTCTGGAACGGGGTTCTTCTCCTTCAAACGGATCAAACATCCAGATTTTCTCTCCGGTCGCCGCATCCAGGGCAAATGCTTTTTTCAGGGGAGAGGTACTATACAAAACTCCGTCAATAATGAGTGGGTTAGCTTGAATTTCAGTTCGCTCGCCTTCCACGAGATCTCCTGTGGAAAAAGTCCATGCCACCTCAAGTTCGTGAACATTTTCAGTGTTGATCTGCGTGAGGGATGAGTACTGTGTTGCGGCTTTATCGCCCAAAAAAGAGTGCCAGGTGCGGTACTCTTCACGATCCGGATCGATGACAGGTTGCTGATCATCAGTTGCACAGGCAGAAATCAGCAATATAATAATGGAAAGAGGATATAGGATTATGGGGTTCATTTATTGTTTTGGAGAAATAAATTAAAGATCCTTGTGAGGTATTAAACCCTGGAGCTGAGCTTGTGTTTAATTTACATTTCTTGTTTCTGTTTTAAAACCACAATCCAATGTCCTTCAAACGGAGAGCTCAGGCGTGTTTCCGGTGATACTTCCAACGTTTCAGGTTCGCTCCATTCCGCTTCATCGAGGTTCAGCCAGCGATACTCAAATTGATCCTGACTGCTTTCCATATTCAGTACGACTGAGCCACCGTACGGGTAGTAGAGGGCGTACATTTTGCCCGGTTCAGCGAGAAGATAGGCCTCGTTTTCACCACGGTCCGATAGCAGGTCGTTTCGCGGCTCAGTTCGTTCAAGTGCCAGCTCGTTCACAGTCATACGGAGCGATTGGATGATGTTTTGAGCGCGCGGACTCAACCCCATTCCAAAATCACTTTTGGCTTCCATGTAATCCGGGTCTTCGTATGGATGAGGCCGGTGAAATCGTGCGCTGGCACTTCCGGCAAAAAGAATTCGAGCCATCCGGGCAACAGATTCCTCCTCTCCATGCCGGGCCGCCCCGTAATTTTTATTATTATTGATGGGCCGGGGATGCGCTGAAAGCCGTTCGCGTACATATAGGATGCTTTCATAGTGAGCTTCTCCCAGGCCGTTCCATGCATTATTTTGTGAGATATCAACAAAGGTATAACGTTCAGGTTGATCAAAGATGTGCAGGTGGTCGTTACTGCGGATATCTTCATTTCGGCGCATATCAGTAATTTCAATTTTCACACCGGCTTCATTTGCGCTATCGCGAACATAATCGGCCCAGAAATCTCCCCATTCGTTCGGTTCACCGGTTTCGTTGTTTATACAGTAGAGAAGGTGCGGATAGTTCAGCGAATAGGAGAGAAGTTTATCAACGTATGCCTCTTGATAGCTCAGCAACAACTCATTATCGTTAAGCAGAGGTACACTATACCAGAATGGATGATCGGTAGGATTGGTTTGAGGGTCAAAATCGATCTCTGTAGGGAGGCCGGACCCTTCGGGTGTCCAGGTGATATTATTGGCAGGATTGAAAGGGTGAAACGACCAGCCACCGAATGACTGATGGTCGGCGTGTTTATCCCAGGGATCCCAGATTTCGATCTGCACGATAATGTCTCGTTCGTAGGTCATGTCCAGAAAGTTTTCGAACCGTTCCCAGTATTCATCGTTAAAGAGATCAAGATCAAACAATCCATCCTCATTTTGCTTATAGGCGAAAACATTTCCCACATTACGGTGGCTCATCACATTGCGGGCGTAATTTCCACCAACAGAAACCAGCAGATCCAGATGTTCGGCCAGACCATCCGGGTGATTGAACAGATTATCCTGCCACGAACCTCCCACCAGCCATACCGGTTCACCTTTGTACTGCCAGTAGTACGGATTTTCAGAGTAGGGCTGGATTCTGTCTGCCTCATTGTAAAGAATGGGAGATGAGCCGTTTTCAGGAGTATCACAACCGAAATACGAGAGTGAAAGGATGACTGCAAATATGCTTGCAAGTATAAGATGAAAGTTTTTCATGGAAACGCTCGTTTAAAAGTTTGGATTATCAAAAGTCAGGTCATGGAGCATCCACCAGTACAGGATTTTTCATCGTATGGAAAAAGTCATTCATGATTCCGTAAATATCAAACGATTCCCAAAGTACAAGTTTTCTCTCATTTTCAGGCCGGCCCAGCCATACATCGGTTTCGATATCCATTATCGGAGCGGGAATCTCACGTCTTTCTGCCCAGTCCGGGTTTTTAAAGTGTGAAGATGGTGATGAGAAAAAAATAAGTTTCATGATCTGGATTGATTTATGTTAAATATCTACTTCTGATAAATAGGGGAGAGAGTTCTGAGCACCGGGACGCTTAACGGAAAGTGACGCGGCATTGACGGCAAACCGAACCGCATCAGCAAGATTTTCTCCGCGTGCGAGAGCTACAGCAAGGGCACCGTTAAAACAGTCACCAGCGGCGGTGGTATCCACAGGTTGCACTTCGGGTGCCGGGATTATCTGTTCCGTCCTGCCGGTATATAGAAATGCTCCTTTTTTTCCCATTGTGATGATTACGTTCTTAACAGCTTTTTTTAGAAGAATCTTTGAGGCTTTTAATGCAGAAGTTGGGTCGTTGACAGTTTGCCCGCTAAGCTGACCCGCTTCATGTTCATTTGGGGTGATCAGTGTCAGATTCGGAAAAAGTTCAGCGGGCAAATCGGTCGCTGGGGCAGGGTTGAGAATGACAATTTTGCCCGACTTAAACCCATTTCTGGCTGCATGAAGTACGGTTTTTAGTGGGATTTCAAGCTGAATAAGTAAAATCGCAGCGTCATCAAAAATGTCAGATGCACGGTCAAGATCGTCAGGCTGAAGATTCATGTTGGCCCCTGGAGCAACTATAATTGTGTTTTCGCCCTGTTCATTCACAGTAATCTGCGCAATGCCGGAAGGAGCATCAGTGTCTGTGGTGAGACCTGCCACATCTATACCTTCTTTGACGAGGTTTTTACGGGTTTCCCACCCGAAATAGTCATCACCGGTTATCCCGATAAAAGCTACACGACCGCCCAGCCGTGCAGCAGCCACAGCCTGATTTGCTCCTTTGCCTCCGGGATTCATCAGAAATTGTCCGCCCAGAATGGTTTCGCCGGGAGCTGGAAAGTGAGGTGCATTGACTACAAAGTCAGTGTTTGAACTACCGATTACAGCGATTTTTCCATTTTTGACCATGATTGTACCGGAGATGTTTTAACCCGCATTTCTCACACTAAAATTATTTGAAAACGATATGCACCTAATTGTTATCAACTTATAAGTCAATATAAACTTTTTTTAAAAAACACCCTGTCAAACGCTGCGAAATTTAACCGTGAGCTGCGTTGTCCCAAAAATGGTTTGCTCAACGTACTCAGGTACGTTTCCGCCACCATTTTCTCC
>SLGL01000379.1 GCA_007123785.1 Balneolaceae bacterium | reverse complement strand
TTTTAAGTAGTGGCGGGGGCAGGATTCGAACCTGCGACCTTCGGGTTATGAGCCCGACGAGCTACCAGCTGCTCCACCCCGCGATATGAATTGTTTCAAGACTCGAAATATACGGGTTTTACCCTTCCTTTGTCAAGCACACCAAAAGAAAAAATATATTCTTACAGGAGAACGATTTTGTTATCTTTGAGGGTCATAGCCAATAAATAATGTTTTACGCCTGAAAATGATTACTACCGACAAGGCAATTTCCCTCGAAAATAGATATGGAGCTCATAATTATCATCCTGTTCCGGTTGTTCTGGAAAAAGGGGATGGAGTGCATGTGTGGGATCCCGAAGGCAATCGCTATTTCGATTTTCTTTCCGCCTACTCTGCCGTTAACCAGGGACACTGCCACCCCCGCATTATCAATGCACTAAAAGAGCAGGCTGACACACTTACACTCACATCCAGGGCATTTTATAATAGTGTTTTGGGTGAGTATGAAAAATATATCACTGAATATTTTGGCTTCGATAAAGTCCTGCCGATGAATACCGGGGCCGAAGCTGTGGAAACAGCCATCAAAATTTGCCGTAAATGGGCTTATGAGGTAAAAGGAATCCCCGAAAACCGGGCAAAAATCATAGTCTGCAGTAACAATTTCCATGGGCGTACGATTACAATTATCTCTTTCTCAAATGATCCCGATGCTAACCAAAACTTCGGGCCTTACACACCCGGATTTGAAAAGGTTGAATACAACAACCTCAGTCAGCTCGAAAACGCTCTTCAGGATGAGGACATAGCCGGATTCCTGGTAGAACCGATTCAGGGTGAAGCCGGAGTGATGGTTCCGGACGATGATTATCTCAAAAAAGCCTCAAAACTCTGCGAAAAATATAACGCCCTTTTTATTTGCGATGAGATTCAGACCGGAATTGCCCGCACCGGAAGCCTGTTAGCCGTTTGCGGTGATTGCACATGCAAAAGTCACTGCGAACGACAGCCGGAGCACTACATTAAACCCGATATTCTGATTCTCGGGAAAGCACTCTCGGGCGGGGTTTATCCCGTATCAGCCGTACTTGCGGATAATGAAATTATGGATGTTATCAAACCCGGCCAACACGGATCAACCTTTGGCGGAAATCCGCTCGCCAGCCGGGTAGCAATCGCTGCGCTTGAAGTGGTTCGTGATGAACATCTGGCTCAAAACGCCCGAAAACTCGGAGAGATCTTCCGGTCTGAGATGAAGAACCTTCAAAAGGAGTGTAATCTCATACACAATGTCAGAGGAAAAGGCCTGCTTAATGCTGTGGAAATTAACGACTCTCCCGAAAGCAGTACGGCCTGGAATCTGTGCGTACAACTTAAAAACAACGGCCTTCTCGCCAAACCCACTCACGGAAATATCATCCGTTTTGCACCGCCCCTTGTGATGACGGAAGAGCAGCTGACAGAATGCATCGATATCATCAAAAGAACCTTTCTTGAATTTGAACGGTGAGGATAATTCATTTTTGGTTCTCCGCGCACTTTGTTATTCTGAATAAAATCATTCTGAAGGATTATTAAGCCTGGAAATCTCTTTGTGAGAATTCCGGGTTCGTTTAAACTTTGAGCACGATGAAAACAATTCAACCCAAAGAGGTAAGATCCACTCTGCAAAAGCACATTCTTGCCGATGGCTACGAGATGGTGCTTGACCTCAAAAAAAGTAAAGGTGCCTATCTCCACGATGCGGCTTCCGGCAGAAAGTATCTCGACTTTTTTACATTTTTTGCTTCAAACCCGCTGGGAATGAACCACGACCGGCTGGCGGGTGATCCGGAATTTGTCGCACGACTTGGCCAGACCGCCATCAACAAACCCTCCAACTCTGATATTTATACCGAAGAGCTTGCCCATTTTGTTGATACTTTTTCTCGAGTGGGCATTCCCGATTATCTGCCCTATACTTTTTTTGTTTCCGGAGGCACACTTGCTGTCGAAAATGCCCTGAAAGTGGCGTTCGACTGGAAAGTTCAAAAAAATTTCAGAAAAGGATACCGTACGGAAAAGGGGCATAAAGTACTGCACCTCGACAAAGCCTTCCACGGTCGCAGCGGTTATACTCTTTCCCTGACCAATACCGACCCACAGAAAATCAAGTACTTCCCAAAGTTCGATTGGCCCAGAATTCACAATCCAGCTGTCACTTTTCCGCTGACTGAAGATACACTCCGAAAAGCCCGCCTTGAAGAGGAACAAGCCATTACACAGGCACGCCGATACTTCGAACTGTATGAGGACGATATTGCATGCATCCTGCTTGAACCGATCCAGGGTGAAGGTGGCGATAACCATTTCCGGGTCGAATTTCATCAGGCCCTTCGCAATCTGGCCGATGAATTTGACGCACTACTGATTTATGACGAGGTGCAGACCGGAGTGGGCCTCACTGGGAAATTCTGGGCACACGAATATTACGTCAGGCCCGATATTCTCGCATTTGGCAAAAAAGCGCAGGTCTGCGGTATCCTGGCAAGCGATCGGATTGATGATATAGAGACCAACTGTTTCCATGTCTCTTCACGCATCAATTCCACCTGGGGAGGAAATCTTGTGGATATGGTACGCTTCGACCGAATCCTGGAGGTTATTGAAGAAAAAAAGCTGGTTCAGCACGCAGCTGAAACCGGAAAATATCTTCAAAAACAGATTTCTGATTGGGCTGAAGAATCCGTACACCTGACCAATCCGAGAGGCAAAGGCCTCTTCTGTGCCATCGACCTGCCCAACACTCACGCCCGCGATGCCCTTAAAAAAGAGTGTCTGGCCAATCATCTTATGATTTTGGGATGCGGAACCCGAACCATTCGGTTCAGGCCTCCTTTGACCATTCAAAAAGAGCAACTGGATGAAGGCATTCAAATCCTGAAACAGAGCTTCAATGCGGTAAAAGAAAAGTGTCCGGCTTTAAAAAGCTGAGAATCACTTTATCGACAAATAAAATATCTCTTTAACAAAACCTCAGATTTGTTATAATCCAACAACGTAATATTCAAAATCAACACTACGCTCATGTCTTACATCAACTTGAACAACGATCTTCCGGGAATCCGCGGACTTCTCGAATACCGCCCCGAAACCGCTAAACCACTCGGTGAGCTTGCTGAAATTTTGCTCCGAGGCCCTTCCACCCTCACATCTGCAGAACGTGAGATGATTGCTTCCTATGTATCTCATCAAAACGAATGCCATTTTTGTCACTCTTCACACGGTGCGGCGGCCGCTCATCACCTGAACGGAGACCTGGATCTGTTGGATGATATCAAGGCAGGTTTCAAAAAAACAGATATCTCTTCTAAACTCAGAGCGCTTCTGAACATCGCCAAAAAAGTTCAGGTTCTGGGCAACAAGGTTACCCGGGATGATGTACAAGCCGCAAAAAAAGAAGGCGCCACAGACCTTGAAATTCATGACACTGTTTTAATTGCCGCTGCCTTTTGCATGTACAATCGTTATGTTGACGGACTGGGAACCTGGGCGCCCGAAGAAAAAGAAGCTTATGACGAAGCCGGAAAAATACTTGCACACGAAGGATATGTAAGAGGCTGATGGACATCTGTCGTGTCTAAGACATAAAGCCTGCAATCCCCTCTTTGAGAGGGGAAATGTGAAGACAAATATCCGTCAACCGACGGATGATTTGTCGAACGAGGGGTGTGTTCTGGATATGTGGCCATTTCCTGTGTCCTGATACTGTTTCATGACTTTGTAAACACACGCCTCTTCAGTCAATAAATCACGACAAGTCATGGTTTTGACAAACTTTTCCCTGTCAAACCATTTGATGTGATTCCGGCTGAAGAACCAGTTCATTCAGAACAGACTGGCCTGGCTGAGATGCTGCATAATAAACCGCTTTTGCCACTTCCGCGGCTGTAAGCATTTTCTCTTTTTGCACACGCATCTCTACTTTAGGGTTCTCCCAAAAATCGGTAGCCACACCCCCGAGATAAAGCAAAGAAAATTTTATACCTGAGCGTTTATTTTCTTCAACCAATGCTTTGGTGAATCCGGTTACTGCATACTTGGAAGCAGAATATACAGAGGTATTTCGCATTACAGATTTACCAAGAATTCCAGGAAACATAATCACACTGCCCTTTTTAGCTTCAGCCATGTAGCGAACAACCGTTTGGGTCACAAGGAAGGTCCCAAATACATTTACATCAAAAAGTTCTTTTGCATCATCCGGTTTGATATCGAGAAGCGGCTGGATGATTCCTGTGCCAAACGCATTTACCAAAACGTCAATTCCACCAAATTTTTCATCTATCTCTCTTGCCATGTCCGATACTGAAGCCAGATTTGTTACATCCACTTCAATCACATGGATCTCACTACCAAGTTTTTTTATTGATTTTGACTTTTCTTCTGCTTTCTCTCTGTTTCTTGCCGCAAGAACGACTTTCGCACCTGCCTTGCAAAAGAGTTCCGCACAGGCCTGCCCGATACCCCCCGAACCGCCTACAATTAAGACAACCTGATCTTTCATAAAAATTTTATTTTTGATTAATTTGATAAAATAAAGCCAGAATATTGAAGAATCGTTCATCACAACGATGCCCGTTTTCCCACTTTAATTTTGGCCTGGAATCCTGATTTTTTTTGATTCATTACCCAGAATCTGTTACTATCCAAAAGGATTGTTTTTGTGAAACTTATTACACAACCTCAATAACATTTTTTGAAGTTTCTAAAATGGATATCACTGGCAGCTTTCTCTGTGTTACTGTTGCTGATTCTGCTTGTTTTTATCTCTTACCTGATTACTGAACATCAGAGAACTGCTGTTTACACAATTCAAGTTTCTTCACTCCATTATGACCCTGAAGACGAGGAACTTTTAGCGCGGGGAGAACATGTTGCAACTATCCGTCAGTGCAGAGATTGCCACGGTGCAAATCTCGGGGGCAAAATTACTTATGAAGACCATATCACAGGGCTTGTTGTCGCCACCAATCTGATCACAGGAAAAGGGGGTATTGGCAGCGGCTATTCGGATAAGGATTTCCTACGCGCAATACGCCACGGGGTTAACAACAAGGGTGAATCGGTGGTTTTTATGCCTTCTGATGAGTACGTGCAAATTGACCGGAATGATTTAACCGCATTGATCGCCTACATACGCAGCGTGCCCCCGGTTAACAATGAACTACCGACAAGTCGTATCGGGCTGCTCGCCAGGATTGGCCACATTTTACTGCCAGATGTAGAACTATTCCCACGGCGCTTTATTGATCACTCCTTTTCTATTCCCGAACCGGTTGCCGAACGATCCATGATGGAGCTTGGTGAATACCTTTCTGCTACCTGTGGAGGCTGTCATAAACCCGATTTTTCAGGAGGCAGGATTACTGGAGTTCCGCCTGACTGGCCGGAAGCACCCGACCTCACACCTGACGGACCTATTGGCAGCTGGACTGAGGAAGAATTTTTTACGGCCATGAGAACCGGAGTTACACCCGCCGGACATCAAATGGATCCTGGATTCTCTGCCAAAAAAGTAGTGTCTTGCCCATTGCAAAAGGGTCGGAGAGTTATACAAGACAGTGGTACTTCTGTATAGAAAAAAATTTTGCCAGATATTGATTCACACCATATAAGTTACTACTATCCGAAATTGGCTTTTCTCTTACAACTAACTAAAAGGCAAGGAGATAGTATGAAAATATTAAAATGGATTGGCATTGTTTTGGGTGGTATTGTTCTGGTATTAATATCGGTTGTTACGATACTGTTTTTTATAAGTAAACAGCACGAAAACCAGGTCTATCATATTGATGTTCCCCCGCTGCAAATTGATTATAACAGTGAAGAACTCCTGCAGACGGGCAGGCATGTGGCAACAATCAGGGCCTGTGTGGAGTGCCACGGAGACAATCTGGGCGGAAAAATTTTTATTGAGGATCCGGTTGTCGGGATGTTAATTGCCACAAACCTTACGGACGGACCCGGAGGTATAGGAAGAGATTACAGTGATGAAGACTTCATACGGGCCATTCGGCATGGTGTCCGGAAGGATGGCAAATCGGTTATTTTTATGCCTTCACATGAGTACAATCTGATCGATTCCAAAGATATGGCAGCGCTCATTGCCTATATCCGAAGTAAAGACCCGGTTGACAGCAGGCATCTGCCAAAAACCAAAATTGCCCTCCCATTCCGGGCTATGTACATACTTGGCGGAGGAGAAATCCATCTTTTCCCCGCCCGGCTCATCGATCATTCTGTTTCAATTCCGGAACCGGTGGCTGAACGTTCGCCCAGGGAACTGGGCGCATATGTTGCAACCACCTGTATCGGCTGTCATGGTGACAACTACGGAGGCGGGCCAATTCCCGGTGTACCGCCTCATTGGCCTCAGGCTTCGAATATTACAACCGGAGGCGCCCTGGCAGATTATAGTGAAGAAAGCTTTTTCACAACGATGAGAACTGGAATAACTCCTGACGGCCGAGAGATGAATCCGGAATTTATGCCCTGGAGTGTGTTCGGTTTTATGACGGACGAAGAGCTATCCGGATTATTTGATTATCTTCGCTCGCTTCCTCCGCGTGAAACCGGGTCAAGATAATACGGTTTCATGTTGATTTTTCTGTTGACATTACACTAATGAGTCACCGATCAACTAAAAACTTAACACTCAAAACTTAAATCCGAGACCTACTGTTCCATCGCTTTCGGAATGGCCGTTTCATAAGCTTCTTCCATTATTGATACGGGGAGGTTCACATCGGTATTAATGATCAATTCGCTGCCACCCACCACACCAAGTGCCTGAAACGGAATCCCGGATGTGGAAAGTTTCTTTTCAAAATCCGGTTTCTGTTCACTGCTGACACTTACCACTACACCCGACTGCGCTTCACTATATAAAATTTCATGGGTTGAATCGTTCAGCCCTTTTGCCGAAACCGAAGCTCCAATCCCGGAAAAAATCGCCATTTCGGCGAGAGTTACAGCCAGTCCGCCGTCCGAAACATCATGCGCTGCATTGATATTTCCCGACTGAATCAAATCGAGCAGGAATTCCTGTAACTTTACTTCAAAGTCGAGATTCAGTTCGGGAGCATCACCTGTTGTAAGTTTGTGTATCGTACTCAGATATTCGGAACCACCCAGTCCTTTTCGTTCTGCACCGATATAATAGAGCACATCCCCTTCCTGTTTGAACCCGGGTGTCATCGTATGGTTTTCCACATCTTCAATGATGCCAAGCATTCCAATGACGGGAGTCGGGAATATGGCTCCTTTCGGATTTTCATTGTAAAGACTAACATTACCTCCAGTCACGGGCGTGTTCAGTGCCCGGCAGGCATCTCCCATTCCACCGAGAGCTTCTTTGAAAGTCCAGTAAACATCTGGTTTGTAGGGATTTCCAAAATTCAGGCAGTTCGTGATAGCTACCGGCCGTCCACCGCTGCAAACTACATTCCTGGCCGATTCAGCAACAGCAATCTGCCCTCCTTTTCGTGGATTCAAATAGACATAACGTCCGTTGCAATCGGTTTTGGCGACCAGTCCTTTTTTGGAACCTTTAATACGAATGACCCCGGAATTGGAAGCACCCGGCCCATTCACCGTATTGGTGCGCACCATCGTATCGTACTGTTCATGAACCCATCGTTTGGAAGCAACATTAGGCGATGCCAGTAATTTCAGCAAGATATCATTATGGTTTTCGGGATGATCCAGGGTTGCTGCATCAAAACTCTGCACTCCGTCGATATAATCGGGCTTTATGGCTTCGCGAACATACTGAGGAGCACCTCCGCCAAGCACCAGTGAGTCTGCCGGAATCTCCGCTTTGATTTCTCCGTCTTTCCAGTAGGTTACATGTTCTCCCTCAACTACTTCACCGATTACCACGGCATTCAGGTCCCATTTTTCATAAACATCTATGATTTCCTGTTCACGCCCTTTTTCAGCGACCACAAGCATCCGCTCCTGGCTTTCACTCAAAAGCAGCTCGTAGGCGGTCATTCCTTCTTCACGGGCAGGTACTTTATCGAGATCGAGTTTCATTCCCTGCCCCCCTTTGGCCGTCATCTCGGAGGAGGAACAGGCAATTCCGGCCGCTCCCATATCCTGCATTCCAACCACAACACCTGTTTTAAGAGCTTCAAGACTGGCTTCCAGCAGCAGTTTTTCGGTAAATGGATCTCCCACCTGCACGCTGGGGCGTTTGGCTTCACTCTCCTCACTGATATCTTCCGATGCAAACGTGGCCCCGTGAATGCCATCACGTCCTGTACTTGAGCCCACAATCAGCACCGGATTCCCAATTCCCTCTGCGATAGCTGATGCGGTTTCGCCCACTTTTACGATACCCACACTCATCGCATTTACAAGCGGATTGCCTTCATAGGCTTCATCAAAGTAAATTTCACCGCCGATCATGGGAATGCCGAAGGAATTTCCGTAGTCCGAAATTCCGCGTACCACTCCATCAAGCAGATATCTGACGCGGGGATTGTTCATCGTTCCGAAACGAAGAGAGTTGAGTGATGCAACCGGACGTGCACCCATCGTAAAAATATCCCGGTGAATACCGCCCACACCTGTTGCCGCCCCCTGGTATGGTTCAATAGCACTGGGATGGTTGTGGCTTTCCACTTTAAATGCGCAGGCGAGTCCGTCTCCAATATCAACCAGGCCGGCATTTTCTTCTCCGGCTTCCACAAGAAGATGTTCCCCTTCACGCGGCAGTTTTTTGATTTCAAGGATGGAGTTCTTGTAGGAACAGTGCTCACTCCACATCACTGAATAGACACCCAGCTCGGTAAAGGTGGGTGTCCGGCCCAGGTAATTTTTGATCATATCGAACTCTTCTTCGGTGAGACCATGATCTTTAGCGAGTTCAAGGGTTACTTCAGGTTCTTTCAGCGTAGTTTGAGACATCTGAGGCTCTTTATTTGATAATTTTAAATAGCCTTAAAATTACAAAAAGATGAGGATGAAATCTCTTGTTATTAGTAGATTCTTATTTCCAGAGTGAGAGAATAATTCCTGACCCGCTTTTCACAGCAAGAGATTTTCTTCTCAGTAAGGCAAAGATAAAATAGCAGCGGAAACGTATTTGGGTACGTTGAACATATCATTTTAGATTCAATATAGTTGAGGGGAAAATGTCGCAGTAAAACAGGGTGGCTTTGGTATTGCCCCTAATATTTCAGGATAAGGCCCTGATATTAAAATGGGTAGAGTTTTATTTATTTTTTATTGAGAAATGCTGGCTATAGCTCAACTTCCGCAAAATTGATAAATAGTTGCTACGAATGTAAACTTAATTGACAAGGTATGGCGACTTTGACACTTCATCATGAATGGTCTGATTTCAGTTAAAGGTAGACCCAAGGCGGGCTAAATCAACAACACAGGCCTTCATTCTGTGTGCAGCCAACGGTTTAACAGGTCAATCCTGAATGGACGAAGGCCTGGCTCATCGTCCCGGTGAGGCTTACGCCCTTTAAGGGCTGACGTAAGTTTGGGTCTCTTCGATCATAGGGCGATGCCCTATGATGTTAATGCTGTCGCCCTTTCAGGGCTGCCTTTGCTGACTCATCAACCATTAGTGCTTCATCATTCCAACAAGGAATCATACTTAATTTGTAGCATTTACTTATTATCGTTTAGGAGCAATTGAGGCCGATTTCCTGGCTTTTGCGGAAGTTGAGTTAGATCCTGCACCATGCCAGGCGCAAAAAAAACAGCCCTGCATGAGCAGGGCTGTTTTCGAAAAAATAGAATATTATCATTAAAATAGCTTTTAATGATAAACTTGTTCAATCCTTAATAACCGGGGTTCTGGATTAAATTTTCATTACGCTGCATCTCGCTGTCCGGGATTGGATAAAGCAGATCGCGTTCCTGATACGTTTGACCCCAGTTGTTATTGGCACCAATCACGTTCACATAATTCACTTCGCCGGGATTATCGGCTGAAGTTGTAGGATATTGTCGTGTACGGAGTATGTCGGGCCAGGCCACAAAATCGAGAGCGAGTTCACGGTAACGCTCTGTCCAAACCTCCTCTACAAAATCATCAACAGAGAGGCCGCTAAGCTGGGATTCAATTTCAGAACGATCGGTATTCCAGTAGGCACGGGAACGAACATCAGCCAGATAACCTACAGCTTCACCTGTTACACCTTCAGATCGCGCAATTGCTTCGGCAGCAACCAACAGCACTTCAGGGAACCGTGTAATGTTGAGGTTCCTGGTGCCTCTCGCCGTTTCGAAAATTGCCTGCTCTTCGAACCAGATGTATGGAACATATTCTCCAAACTCCAGTTCCTCACCACCCACTTCAAGCGAAGTGAAAAACATCTGACGATTTTGAATTCGAAGGTCATTCTCGGGATCGTACATTCTCACGAACGCAGTAATCGGACGGTACATATTCAGTGTCCGGCCATACTGAATTCCCGAAGGTCTAATAACACCCGGAACAGTAATTCTGGGATACTGGCTCACTGCAATATCACCATCGTACTCAACCGACCAGATATACTCGGCTTCCTGTTGAGATGTTCTCATCTGGTTGTATGCACTTTGGCCTTGAATATTGCTGCCGTGTTCGATCAGGCTGTATGTTCCTGAATTGATGATGCTCCGGGCAGCATCGGCTGCAGCTGCATAACCATCATTTTGCTGAAGCGGATAACCCGCTCTCTGGAGATGAACTTTTGCCAGCAGTGTGTTTACCGTACCTTCCGTGATCCGCCCGCTGTTACCACTGCCAAACGGTGTATCGGGCAGCGATGCATTGTTAAGTGCCCAGTTCAGGTCTTCGATGATCAAATCGTAGATCAGGTCAGAACTTTGCCGTTCTACAAAGATGTCATCCAGCCCTTCAAAAGGCTCCGTAATCAATGGTACATCGCCGAACAGCTTCACCAGGGAGAAATAGTTGTGCGCACGAAAATACCGGGCTTCGGCAGTCAGGTTCGAACGCTCCGTCTCATCCATCGGCTGGATATCATTAATCCTGGAAAGCACCAGGTTTGCACGATTGATTACGCGGAATTTTGCATTCCACCATCCACCGGCAAAATCATTAAAGTTTACCGGGTCCTGCTGGAGGGCGTGGGCAAGCTGACCTTCGATACGCTCGCCTTTGGCTTCATTATCAAAGAATCCACTCATAAAAGCACCAATCATTACATTACTGCCCCTGAATCCGCCTGAATCGTACGAATTCGCACCCGAACCATCTCTGTAGAGTGCATTTACGGCACTCCTTGCATCACTCGGATCATTAAAAAACTGATCTACAGCAATCTCGGTTTTCGGGCTCTCGGTCAAAAAGTCATCACACGCCATAAAGATAAACAGGCCTGCGACTACGATTAATAATTTTTTCATAATACTGTGAGTTTAACCTGTTTAAAATTGTAATCTGATTCCAAGGGAAGCGGTTCTCGGTCTTGGATACTGATAGAAGAAAATGTTTTGAGCGTGGATATTTCCACCCCATGAAGTAGCTTCGGGATCGTGCCCTTTGAAGTCACTTGAATGAATCACAAATGCATTTTCAACACTCAGTGCTATCCTCAGTTGATTAAGGCCTAAACGAGCAAGAGTGGTCTGATCAAAGTTGTACCCAACCTGGAGCAGGTTTCCTCGCAAATACGAACCGTCAACAATCCAATGGCTGTCGGCCTGGGTATTTTGACCGGAACGAGGCTGATGCCTGATTCGCTGATACATCGTATTCTGATTTTCTTCAGTCCAGGCGTTGTGTAACTGAGTTCTCAAACCGTTGGTAAGTGCTTGCCTGTCTTCAGCTGTATGCAGGAACTGCTGCATAATATCACTTCCGAGTACAAACTGGAGATCCACCAGAAAATCCAGATTGCGGTAGTTTACTCTATTGATGAAACTTCCTGTAAAATCAGGAAGTCCGTTCCCAATGATCGTCCGGTCTTCCGAACGCTTGGCTTCTCCGGGTATAGCACCAACGGCAGCGGCTTCTTCAACTTCATCGGTTCCCCATGTTCCATGACGGATAAACCCATAGAAGTTTCCAACCGGTTCACCCACGCGAAGGATGGTTTGACTTCCTGATACCCAGTTTGGACCGGGAAAAATATCTTCACCACCTGCTCCGAGACGCTCTACCCGGTTACGGTTGTAATTAAAGTTGAGGGTAGTTGACCAGAAAAAATCGCGTGTTCTGATATTTTGCGTTGTAAGCATAACATCAAAACCCTGGTTGGATACCGCACCAATGTTATCCTGGATAACTGTAAAACCAGTTGTTGCTGGGACCGGGCGGTTCAAAAGCAGGTCTGTGGTAAGTTTATGATAAAAATCAACTTCAAGAGACAACCCCTGGTTAAAGAAATTGGCATCCATACCCACATTAAACTGGTATGTTTTTTCCCATTCAAGATCCGGATTTGGCAGACGTGTTGTAAACGCCGTAGAGCGTCTTTCCCCACCAATGAGTGTGGTACCGGAACCAATAGTGGCCAATGACTGGAATACTCCAATCTCTGTATTTCCTGTGACACCATAAGACGTTCTTAAACGCAGCATATCTACAAAGCCTGCATTTTGCATGAAATCTTCGTTTGATACCAGCCACGAGACACCTGCTGAAGGGAAGAAACCCCATTTGGAATCGGCACCAAACCTGGATGAGCCATCGAGGCGGCTTGTAAATGTAACCGTATAAGTGTCATCATACGAATAGGTAATTCTGTTAAAGTACGAATTCAGGGTCCACTCAAATGCATTTGAACTTGGTGAGCTTACATTGGTAGCCGCACCAAAGTTATTGAAACGGAAGAAATCGTCAGCAAAACCTCTAACCTGTTGACTGAAATTGCGGAACTGGCGCTCTTGCCAGCTTGCTCCCAGTACAGCAGAAAGTCTCGACCTTTCGAAATCCTGCTCGTAGGTAAGATAGTTTTCACTCTGCCAATAGAACATCTCATTCGTGGTGTAGTTGGCAATACCATCGGGTGCGCCTGCTGCAATCATATCACTTGGCCGATACCTTCTCTCCTCATACTGTTCATTGTTTATACCGAGCTGAGTACGAAATTCAAGATTCGGGTTGATCTGTACAGCAAGATAGGTATTCCCAAAAAGCTGATTTCTGTCCCGAAGGCGATCTTCCTCTTTCAGCCTGTGAACCGGATTGGACTGCCCCTCAAGAGTTAAAGAATTCGAATGTGTCTGATTGCTCCACTGTCCCTGTCGCTGAGTACCTTCAGGCCAGATAATTGGATAGATGGGCGCCATTTCAATCATGGTTCTTCGCACATCCTGACCACCCCCGCCTTCTTCCACGTGATTTTCACCGATACGGCTGAAGGTTACATTGGTCCCTAATCGCAGCCAGTCGCGTGGTGTCACATCATAAGTTACTTTCAGGCTGGCACGGTTCATGTAGGAGTTAAGAAGAATTCCCTCACGGTTAGTGTAGTTTAGAACAGCACCAAGAGAAGAACGGTCGGTTCCTCCCTGAATTCTCAGATTATGATCCTGAGAAATAGCTGTTCTTGTTGCTTCACGCTGCCAGTCGGTGTCGTAAATTGGATTTCCGTTCGCATCAAACAACTCTGGGTCGAGCGCGTGAAAATTCACAACAGGCGCCTGATCGGTTTCAGGGTCAAAAAGTGGGACATTCTGAAGCCCGATTCGCTGTACTTCCATAAATTCCTCAGCATTCATCACATCCATCCGGCCCCTCATTCTGCCAAAGCTCAGGTTGGTGTCATATCCAACATCAATTCGTTCTCCGGTACCTCCCCTTGTGGTTGATACAAGAACAACACCGTTGGCGCCACGGGCACCATAAATCGCTGTGGCTGATGCATCTTTCAGTACCTCGATACTTTCGATGTCATTGGGATTCAGGAAATTGATTCCATCTTCCATAGCTACTCCATCCACAACAAACAGAGGATCAGTTGAAGCAGTGAGTGAACCGGTTCCGCGGATCACGACTCTGTTACTTCCGGCAGGAGCTCCCGAATTAGTAAAAATATTAACACCGGCAACCTTTCCTCTCAGGCCCTGAAGTGCATTAAATGAGGTTGGAGTAAGATCATCAGCAGTAACGATACCTACCGATCCGGTAATTTCGGATCGTCTCTGCACTCCATAACCCACAACTACAAGGTCATCGAGCTGGGCTACATCTGCGCTTAGCTGAATATCAAACTGCGTTTGGTCACCAATAGGAATCTCTTGTGCAAGATATCCTATGTATGAAACCCTTAATGTCTGGGCATTATCCGGAATACTCAGGGAGAAGGTTCCGTCTGAATCGGTTGTTGTTCCCACATTAGTATCTACCACCATAATGGTAACACCAATGAGGGGCTCACCGGTTGTTGCATCGGTAACACGTCCCATTATATCCTGGAACAGCTCAATTTCGGCTTCAGCTTTTTCGATCATAAGTGTGCTGCCGTTGGGAGTTGCAGCAGCCTGAAGGCCTGTTCCATTTAAAAGTGCATTTACAGCCTGCATTACCAAAGCATTTTCAATCTTCATGGAAACGCTTTTCTCAGGAAGTAAATTAGCATCGTAGGAAAGCCCGATGCTTGCTGCTTCTGCAATTTTGCTTAAAGCCTCTTCAAAGGTTACATCTTCCAGGTCAAGTGTAATTAACCGAAGTGAATTATGAAGTTCGCTTGCAATATATCGTTCATCTGTATCCTGGCCGAATGCGAGGGCAGAAGTACCGAATCCACTTATTGAGATAAGTAGAACCGCAAGTGCCATAGCACTCCACTTTTTAAAGAGCCTATTGGGGTGTGGAAACCTGAAAATCTTACGGAATCCCCCCAATCCACTTTCGTAGCTTAATGTATCTGTATGTTTGCTCATAGCTGGTAGATTTGGGTTTTTGTTTGTTTAAGTTTTTCTGCTTTATTGTTTTATTATCAACTCAATTAGCTGATTCTTATCAGCCTTACTGAATGTTGTTATTGGTTTGCGCTCCATTTTACAACATCTCCGTTGCGCACCGATCGAATACCAAGTGAATGCGCAATAGTTTCAAGAACATTATCTAATGACCGTTCGGAAAAATCAGCTGTTAAAACAAGATTATTGATTTCTTTGTCGGCTACTTCATGTTCGATGTTATAAATATGCTCCAATTGTCTTAATACTTCCGGGAATGGAGTTCTGTCGAATATGACCCGCCCGTGCATCCAGGTCAGATAGTTGGTTATGGCGATTTCCTCAACAGTCACATCATTAATGTCACGATCGTAGAAACCAATCATATTCTTTTCTAAAATTTTATGAGATTCAGTTGCCACATCTGAAGCACCGAAAGATATCTTCCCCTCTCTGACGGCCACCATTGTTTTTTGAAAAGGTGTGGCTGAACGAACCATAAACGCCGTACCCAACACCTGAATGTGAGTTTCATCGACATTTACCACAAATGGCCGGGCCTCATCGGGACTTATCTCAAAAAAAGCTTCTCCGCGAATACGTACGTAACGCAGTTCGGAAGTAAAATAATCGGGTATTTCAATTTCTGAATTTTCATTTAGCCTTACTCTTGAACCATCAGACATTGTGATAACCCTGTGTTCAGAATCCGTTGTTGAATAGATTGATACAGCCGGACCTTCATAATCCGATGTTCCAAAACCATTTTTAAACTCCCACACAACAACTGTTGCAATCAAAAATGCAATACAAGCTGCAACTGCCCAAACAGATGAACTTCTTCTTGAATAACTCCTGCCCCCGACTCTCTCTGAAGCATTAATTCTGGAATGAATTTTTTTTAAGCTCTTGACACCTTCCGAGGAGTCCTGCCAAAAAGCATTTACTTCATTATTTATATCATTCTCGAAACGCTGATTCAGAAATTCGCGTCCTTCCTTTATCTGAAACCAGCGCAGAACTTTATCCGCTTCTTCCTGCGAAGCAGTTCCATCAAAATATTTTTCAATCCACTGTTTGTCGATTTTCATTGGCGGCTTTCCGTGCTGATATTTTTAAATACTACAACACCAATTGAAAAACGTATGCCGCTTTTTTTTAAAAAATATCCGGTGGGTTTCCGGCCGGTAAATAATCGTATCTTAAAATCTGCTGAAATGCCTGAATTTAAAACAGATAGCTCACCAAATGAAATATTTCTTAAAAAGGAGAAGTTAATATATAAAAATTCAAAAGTTACATTACGAGGAAGAATCAATCCTCTTGCGCCTTTACAAATGTGCGTAAGAACTTACTGGCTTTGTAGATTTGCGATTTCACAGTGTGCACAGAAATATCCAGTTCTCTTGCAATTTCTTTGTTAGAATAGCCATCGATTCGTTTCATTTTAAAGACAAGCTGTTTGCCCTCCGGTAACAAGCTCAGCCCTTCCTGTACAATACGCTCTGTCTCTGAATAAATGACTTCCTCATCCGTTTCTTTTGACTTATTTGAATTTATTTTTGTGTATTCAAATTGCCGCAGGATTCTTCTTTTTTTCATTTTAATCATGTTCAACACATGATTTTTTAAAATACTGAACAGAAAAGGTTCAAAAGGTTTTTCAACATCCAGGGTCTCTCTATTCACCCAAAGTTTAAAAAACACGTCCTGGACAGCATCTTCTGCCAGTTCGTGTACTTTCAAATAGCGATAGGCCATACCATAAACAGGCTTTCGATACATCCAGTAGATTTTTTCGAATGCTTTTTTATCTCCGTTTTTAAGATCTTGCAGCTTTTTAATGTCCAAATATAACTTCATAGAGAATCAGAGAGATTTCAAAATGACAGATAAACCAATACTATCACTTTTAATCAACAAATTACAATATCAAGTAAATGTAAAAAATTGTAAATTATTCAGTCCAATCATAATCCTTTTTATAAACAGAAAAGCCCCACGTTTTCGTGAGGCTTGAAAAAAATTGGCACTTTACTTCCCTTTTTTACTCCAGTGCCTTATCAATAAGCTGTCTTATATGAGCGGCATGTGCCCGGGTTTCTGCATTCACATTTCCCCGGCTTTCATTTACTGTACGAACGTTTTGAAGATTGTAGAGAACAGCAGATTTTGCAACATGGTCATAGACATCATTTTCTGTGATTGAGATCAATCTTTTCACATAATCCACCTGTAGATTTTGCCGGAATGTGTTCACATTACTTCGTGCATCCGCATCAAATACAGCTATCGTCAGCTCATTCACCATATCGGCAACACTGTACTCATTGCCATATGTCCTTGAATCTGTAAGCCTTTGCAATGTGTTTTGATGCAGAAGATGATTCAATACATTATTTTGCATGATCAGCACCTGGTTATGAATTTTGGGATCTTCGTTTGAACCCATAAAGTTAAAACCCCGTCTCTGAATCTGGAGATAGTTATATACTTCGTGGCTGGTGTTAAAAGCATCCGGTGCAAAAAGGTAATCAGCCAGATAATTCAAGGCCCGTTTCTGTTTATCTGCCGGAACAGGAATAAAGGGCTTGCTTGCTCCTTCCTGCCCAATAAATGCCCGGTCGCGATATACACCGCCAATCTGTCTCGAAATCACCCCTGCCTGGGTGCCGTACTGGTTCATCAGCATGGTGTAGGCATTGCGCAGTTCCTGGTACGACTGGCCCTCACGCGTTCCAAACTTTTCAATCAACTCACCCTTCAGCTTTCTCACCAGCTCAATCCGCTCTGCTCCGTAAGCCACCGGATCGCTGGACATATCCCCGATCATTATCCTCGGATCTATACCCCGGCCGGCTGCACGCATATCATCTGCATCGTTTCCAAATGCATATTCAGGCTCAGCAGACCTCGATAAAATCTCTTTCAATTTTGCCTGATCAGCTTCGGGATTGCCGGGTACAGTTACGTAACCGTACTGGATGGCCCAGACATCGTACGGACCAGGTTTGTTCTGGTAGTACTGCCCCTGCGCATCTCTGTTTCCTGAAATATTTACCGGAGCATAATCCATTACCGAACCGGTGAGCCCAATGGTTTCAGCAAGCTCTCTGTCATGTATATCTTCTGGTGAATGAAGCGTACTCGCTTTCATATTATGGTTCAGCGCAAACGTATGTCCCAATTCATGAAGCACCAGCATACTGAGAGCTTCCTTCTGAAACTCTGCCAGCTCATCACCGGATACATCCAGCAGTTGAAGAGCATTCTTCCCGAACAAATTATTGTGATGCATATGATGTCCGAATGAGCAGTATCTTGGATCCATCGCAGCTTCCGGAATATTCACGAAAGAGGATTCATCCGTAAAAAGATCCTCCTCTCTCAACCGGTTGGTAAAAAAGGCCCATTCAAGCATGATATCAGCACCTAAAATCTGTCCGGTTCGCGGGTTTACAAAACTGGGCCCATAGCCACCGAATGGTGGTACGGGAGAAGAGGTCCACCGAAGAACATTGTAGCGGATATCACCCGCTTCCCAGTCTGCATCATCAGGCTGCACTTTCACCTGAATAGCGTTTTTAAAGCCAGCTGCTTCAAAGGCTTCATTCCAGGCAAGTGCAGCTTCTTTGATAGTTTCCCGGAATTCGTAAGGAGTTGTGTTTTCGATCCACCACACTATTGGCTCAACCGGTTCAGACAGTTCAGCCTCCGGATCTTTTTTAACGAGATGCCAGCGGTGAATCATATCGCGGTAAGGTGTGGCACTTGTTGAAATCTGGTCATCGACCTGCGTAGTAAAATATCCTACTCTCGGGTCATCAAACCGCGGCTCGTAATCGTTCTCGGGCATTTCAATGAACGTATGCTGAAAAGCGATCGTCACAGCCCGGCCATCGGTAACAGCATCGCTGGTGGAGCCGGATGCATGAGGGGATTCATACACATACTCAACAATCACATCTGTATTTTTGGGATAGCTTCTCAGCTTGGCGTATTTACTCCTTTCACGGCTTAAATTCCCAAGAGAAAATTGGCCTGGCAGTATCAGCATGCTGGGGCTTGGTTTGATCTGATGCAGATTTTCTGAAAGAAACAGCCCGTCTCCGTCAATCAGAAAAATGCCATTCTCTTCATCTTCCGCTTCAATCGAGGCTGAATGCAAAACTGCGTCTGAAATATTGGCTGATGAAGCACGGCTGAGCGGATTCTCTTCATCAAAATGGTAACGGGTGTTAACGTGCACAAACTCAATGCGGTCGAAATACCGCTTTATTTTGATGATTTTGTTGTCCTGAAAGCGTCCACGGAAATGCCCGGCCTCCAAAACGCCATCCTGTGTCATTCCAAAATAAATATATTCCCGTCCAATCTGATCTTTCTGAACCGCCAGCTTTACAGAGCCATTCGTTGTATCCTGGTAAATTGTAAAAAGGCCTTCATAAGCAATTGATTTTTCAATTGCTTGCTCAAAATCGGATGTTTCTTCTTCCATTGGCTCAACAGAAGTATCAACGGCATTCTCAGATGTGGCACAAGCCGAAATAATCAATGAAAAAATCACGACTGCCAACAGGTTCATTTTATTCTGGCTGAAAATTTCCATCATAATGATTAATTGTTTAGATGTTTTTTGAATTGAACTGCTCAAGAATTATAAACTGTTTAAATACAAACGCAGTAAGGTATCATTCTTGCCTCATACGATGAGTTTATCTATTTGGTTGCTCTTTACGTCAATGGCAAAATCTGAATAATCCTTGTATAGTTACTTCTGGCAGCTGGTAATAAGG
>SLGL01000064.1 GCA_007123785.1 Balneolaceae bacterium | reverse complement strand
TTGAACTGACCTCGCCAACCACATCGGTTTCAATGACGATCAATGGACCGGCTCCAATGATTCTGGCGATGTTCATGAATACTGCAGTCGACCAGGAGGTAGAGCGATACCTGAAAGAGCAGGGCAGATGGGAAGAGGCTGAGAAGGAAATTGACTTTTATTTTGAGGAAAAAGGTGAGCAGAAACCCCGTTATGAAGCGGAATTACCAGCTTCCAATGAAGGTTTTGGGTTAGGTCTACTTGGTATTTCAGGAGATCAGCTTTTGGAACGGGAAACCTATGAAAAGATCAGATCGGAGGCAATGAAAGTGGTGCGGGGAACCGTCCAGGCCGATATTCTGAAGGAAGATCAGGCGCAGAACACTTGCATTTTTTCAACTGAGTTTGCTCTCAAAATGATGGGTGATGTTCAAAGTTTTTTTACGGCAAATAAGATACGAAATTACTATTCAGTCTCTATTTCAGGCTATCACATTGCTGAGGCCGGGGCTAATCCCATTACACAGGCTGCTTTTACTCTTGCCAACGGTTTCACATATGTAGAGTATTACTTGTCTCGTGGTCTGAGGATTGATGATTTTGCACATAATCTATCTTTCTTTTTCAGTAACGGGCTGGACCCGGAGTATGCGGTGATAGGCAGAGTGGCCCGGAGAATCTGGGCAGTAGCAATGAAGCACAAGTATACGGCCAGTGAGCGTTCACAAAAACTGAAATACCATATCCAGACAAGCGGACGTTCATTGCATGCTAAAGAGATTCAATTCAATGATATCCGTACTACACTTCAGGCATTAATGGCCATTTATGATAATTGCAATTCTCTTCACACCAATGCCTTTGACGAAGCGATCACCACACCTACAGAGGGATCCGTCCGCCGGGCTCTTGCCATACAACTGGTCATCAACAAAGAGCTGGGGCTGGCAATTAATGAAAATCCGTTGCAGGGATCTTACATTATCGAAGAGCTAACCGATCTGGTTGAAGAAGCCATTTTGGCTGAATTTGACCGGATTACCGAACGAGGGGGTGTGCTGGGTGCAATGGAAAGTATGTATCAACGCGGTAAAATTCAGGAGGAGAGCCTGCATTACGAATCGATGAAGCATTCAGGTGAGCTTCCGATTATAGGTGTAAACACATTTACCAGTCCGGAGGACACCGAAGAAGAAGAGCGTGCGCAGGAGCTGATTCGCTCCACAGAAGATGAAAAGCTTCAACAGATCAGTAATTTGAAAGCATTCCAAAAACGTAATGGCCAGGAAGCAAAAAAAGCTCTGGAAAGGCTAAAAGAGAAAGCGAGAAAGAATGAAAACCTGTTTGAAGAATTGATGGAGACCGTTAAATCGGCTTCACTTGGACAGATTTCCAGGGCGCTCTACGAAGTGGGTGGGCAGTACAGGAGAAATATGTAACCCAATCCCTAATTCATTTCAGGAGAATCGCATTGTCTCGTGTCAAACTATATGTTTTGCAATAAGGAACCTGATGACACGATAACATTATAATTCACTTCACCATTTGAATTGTTTTATATGGTTCGGAAATCGTTGTGGATAGTTATTCAGACAATTGGAATCACCTTCTCACCGTGTCTGGTTTTCGAAAACCTCTCAAATGAGAGGGGAAAAGTTAGTCAGGAACATTCCTTGTTGTGGTTTGTTGACTGACGAGGAGTGAACTAACTACTGTGTGTATTTACTAAGCCCTGTAAGTTTCCTAACCGGAGATCATTCCCTGCAAACGTTCAGCCTGACCAGCCTGCTGGCTGTTTGGGTATTCTGTTATGATGGTTTCCAAATGCTCCAAAGCCCGCTGGGTATTCCCTGCTTCGATGTAAGCTTGAGCAGCTTCGAATAAATTGTATGGAGTTGTTGAGCTGTTCTCATCCCATCCTGCGGCTCGTTCAAATTGAAGGGCGGCATCTTCATATCGGCCAAGTTCAACCAATATATTGGCGCGCATTGAAATGGGCGCTACACCTAAAATTCCTCTTGGAGGTGTGTAATTTTTGATATAATCGAGTGCATCTTCGTAGTTGCCCAGTTCATATTCGGCTATTGCTGCATAATAGTTGGCAAGATTTCCTGCATCTGTGCGGCTGTAATTTCTTGCAATTTGTACAAAGCCTAGTGTAAATTCTTCATCATCACCATAAAGTGCCCGTTCAAAATTTCCCTGAAGCATCGATTGTTCGGCAACACCCAGCAAAACCTGAGCTTCTTGTTCCTGTTGGCTTGAATAGATGAAATAACCGATCAGGAGTCCAATAGCGAGGACAAGCCCGATTCCGCCACCAATTACAGCAGCTTTATTCCGCTCGTAGAAAAACATAAACCTCGATGAATATTCAATCAGAATATCCTGTTCGAGGTCTTCTTTGGACAATTTCTTGCTCATAAAAAATTTTTATTTATCTTGTTCGCCCTGTAGCGAATCCTATCTTTTTCAGAACAGTGAAGTTAAAATTAGTTTACGATTTAACCAAGTGAAAACGGTGTGAGAAAGAATTCTATTTTTTTGTTCTTAATTATTGGATTCTCATTGGAATCAGCTGCAAGAGGAAAAGTAACTTGAATACGTATCATGTGACTTTTAGAAAGGTAGGAATGCTGCTCAAAAAAACCGGTGATTAGAATTTCCGCTTGTGCGAAACATGAAAGCAGCTGAAACTGCTTTTATTTGTTCAAATCAAAATAGGTAAATACACCTTGCTCAGGTCAAAAAGGTGATTCCAGAAAGACCATTGAAATTTAAGGCATGATATTGAATGTGAAGATTTTTTCTTATCCAGTCGATCAGAATTCCCCAAATAAGTGATTTTTATCTGGGAAGCCACCTTAAACCGATTAGTGCTCCAAACTGATCCCCGGCAAGGGAACCATTGTCAAAAGCGAGTTCCAGTATGAATCGGATATTTTGGTTTTCAATGAACCGGATTGGAATCGACATACCGGCAAGAAATGACCATTGATCCACAGAATGGCCTGAAACAGTGTGAATAAATTCAGTTGCATTGTCATTCCAGTTATCTTCGGCACATTCAACACCAAAAAGTTCTCCTTCTCCCAAATCGGGTACACGGTTGTCGCAATATTTTCCATAATTTCGGCTAAAGGTTGCCTTCATTGTAAGTTCAGCTCGATCAATGTTTGAAATTAACCCGATATGATGAGCAACAATCCGGTTATTAAGGACACCCATATTTTTTTCGGAAGGGATAAAAAGCGGATTGCCGATCGTTCGGTAGTTATAGACCCAGCCGCTTCGATAGATTCCGTGATTATAGTAGTTTTCATTTCCGCGATAGCGGTCACGTGTGAGATCGCCTCCAAAGTTTTCTCGTCTTGGGCCATCCTGGTATTTAGTATAAAGGTACTCATAGAGAAAACGCCGCACAGGCAACGAAGATGTTTCCGGCAGATCAATCAATATTCCTGTCAGGGCATCCTGAAGGCTTTTCAGTTTCAGGTTATCACGCGACTCGAGCGGATGCTGGCGGTATAACGAAATATTTGTTTTCCCGATATCCAGAAAAAAACCAAAATCCCAGGCTCCAAGGTGGTCTCCTAATACATAGGTCTGCATAGGGCCGGGAGTTTGTTCATCACCGGGGTAGGCCAGAAATACATTTTTAAAATCTGACCATCGCGTGGGAATGTCACCATACTCCGGATGGTTTCCTCCCCATTTTACATAATGAGCCAGGCCTGCATAAACGTTTATCGGGAGGTTACCTCCGACTCTTAAATGGCCCACTTTTTCATGAAGTAAAAGATCTTCTGTATATCGTCTGCTTCCCAGCCATCCGTGAGATATATGGCCTTTTATTTTAAGAAATTCTTTGGTGAAGGGGATAGGCGTCCAGTCGGTGAGACCGAGCCGAATTTGAGGAATTGGGCTTGCATTTGTGCTGATGCCGAGTGACCCCATGCTTAATTGGTCGTCTTGAAGAGGGGATGTGTTATGAAATCTACCTGCTATAAGTTCAACTCCGTAGGCGTGAATATTCAGATAGCCCTGGTTAAAGTTGAGGGTGGCGTTGTTTCCAGGCCGTGCGATCATATCGGCTCCAAACTGGATATCAAAAATTCCAACTTCATTCTGATTGGAGTAATATTGGAATCGGGTCATGAATTGACTGCCATCCGGAGCGTACATACCATGCCTGTTCGATTGAAACCAAAACGGAGTTGTATCGTTTGAACTTATGATTCCGGATGTTTCAATGGATGTTTGAACCTGTGCAGTGGATGTGTGAACAGCAGCCATCAAAAAAAACAGCATAGACAGAAGCATTCGGGACATGGGCAAAAATATGGAGTAAGGCGTTGGTCTGAAGTGTAGAAGTATTTTGAAAATGAAAATAGGGAATGTGGATGAGATTAAACAGTGTTCTTTCATTCCCTGAAGTAAAATTATATTTGTAGTAATTGAGCCATATTATTCTGCAATTTATTACATAAGCTTTAAATTGATTATAGAATCCGGCAACAGAAAATCTGTAAAAAAACTTTCGAATGTTAAAATTTATGTGATGCAATGCAGATCATTTTTGACTTCTATTGGAAAAAGAACTCAAAAAATATGCCCGGATTTCACGCTTTAACATTGGGAGTTTTTGAAGCCATGTAGTCATTGTCCGAATATCTCACAGTACATATGTTAAACGTAATGGTACCATTTGATTTGGAATATTTTATAAAACTAATTTGAAATCTTAAAAAAATACACCCTGTTTTTCTGTGAGAAATCCGGAATATTGGGATCCATCTTACTGCAGTTGAAATTCTTTAAAAGCAGTTGTAATTTCTCGTTAAATAAACGACAAATTACGCGACATGAGTGAAGAAGAATTTGAAAATATCATCAGAGAAGCAGCAATAACCTACAAAACCGAAAACGATCTTTCCCTTGTAGAACGCGCCCGGAAAGGCATCTCAAAAAAAACACTATTAAACATTTCGGAGACAAGCGGTCTCTCTTTAAAAGAACTTTCAACTCTTTTGCCGGTTTCTCTCAGAACCATTCAGCGATACAAAGATGATGAACGCCTTGAACCCAATATTTCAGAAAAGGCCCTTCTTATTGCCGAAGTTTTGGGAAGAGGAATCGATGTTATCAGTTCTGTAGAAATGTTGCAACACTGGCTACACACTACATCAATTGCTCTTGGCAATCGAACTCCCATAAGCCTGCTCGATACCAGTTTTGGCGCCCGGATGGTAACTGATCTGCTCGGAAGAATTGAACACGGCGTCTATTCCTGATGAAGGTTTATCGTATTTCGAGAAAAAAATATATCCGGGATCTAAGCGGAGAAGGTGCACGGAGATTTGGAGGCCGGTGGAATAAAAGAGGAGTACCTGTTATTTACACTTCCTCTCAGGAATCTTTGGCAGCCCTTGAAGTCCTTGCTAATACTCCGGCATCCTCTCTTCCTGATGATCTTTGTGCAATTACTCTGATTCTTCCGGAAGCCATTAAAATCATGCAAATAAAAAGTCCGAATCTTCCGGAAGGCTGGAATCAGTACCCCTCGCCTAATTATCTGAGAGAAGCAGGATCTGAATGGTTAATCTCCCGAAAATCCCTGGCCATGAGAGTACCATCGGCTCTCATACATTCGGAGTTTAATATTTTGCTGAACCCATTTCACAAGGAAATGAGTCAGGTAAAAACTGGAGAGGTGAGGAGTTTTCGGTTTGATCAGCGTATTCTTTCTTGATATTTCATGAATAATTCTATCAAAGATCATGACCCTTTTGATGATTCAAGAGTAAGGAACCAGATTTTCTTCAGTTCCGTTAGGTAATTAATCTTAGTACAAGGATAACTATTACGTTTCGTTATTTTTTTTTGAAATCTTTTTAAATCATATACAGGTTAAAGTTTCGAATAATTTTTTTTACTGAAAATTCGAATAAGATTTGATTACCAATGAATTTCAATTACAAATCAAAAAAGAATAATACCTGTGATACCATTGTGATTGGCACGGGAATTAGCCCGCATTTCTCACACTAAAATTATTTGAAAACGATATGCACCTAATTGTTATAAACTTATAATTCAATATAAACTTTTTTTAAAAAACACCCTGTCAAACGCTGCGAAATTTAACCGTGAGCTGCGTTGTCCCAAAAATGGTTT
>SLGL01000076.1 GCA_007123785.1 Balneolaceae bacterium | reverse complement strand
CCTTTGTCAAAAAAGGTAGTGCACTTCCCGTACCAGCAGCAATCGATAGGGTTCCAAGATTCTGAAGAAATTCTCTGCGATTTTGGTTTTTCGGCATTATTAATGGTTTTGGTTTTCAATCAGATTCAACAAACACTCAGTGTTAAGGATTTTATTCATAAAGAAATCACATCTCTATATAAAAATTACATAAATCCGCGAATTGCAAAATAGCTTGTTACAAGAGAAAAAATGATCACGGAAATCAGGCCGAAATTCCAAAGCCGGGATGGCATGTACTTCTCTTCTCGCATCAGCTCTTTTTTATTCAGTAAATAATAGATGGGAAATGCCACAGCCGGTAATATAAAGGCCATCAAAGCCATCGCAACCACCATCAGAACCGGTGGAGTCTGTTCTAAAAATACAGAACCAAAGGCAAACAACAATCCTGTGACTATACAAAAACGAAACAGTGGCGATTTCAAATCTCGCTCCCATCCCAAATAATCGGCAATAAGCCAGGGGGCAATTAATGCTATCGGAAACATAGTTGACAAACCCGCTCCTGCAACACCAATTATCAGTATAAATGCTGCAACTTCACCCCCAATTGGCTCCAGAAGCTGAATCATTTCAATCGTATTTTCCATCGTTAATCCCATCACATGCAGTGTGCCGGCACCAACGGCCATCACAACCGCACTCAGAAACACCATGACTGACACCGAAACCAGGGCATCGCGCTTTTCATGCTTCAGGTGTGTGATATCCCATCCCTTTTCAGAGACAATGATACTCCTCATCAAAAACACTACTGCAGAACAGGTTGTACCAGCCATAGCCGCAACAATCCGGTAGGCTCCTGGTTCATCCGGAATACCCGGGACCATTCCGGTAAATATTTCACTATAGGATGGACTTACCATAAAAAATACAACAACAAAACAGAAGACCAGCAGGAGTACGAATCCGGTTAATATTCTTTCAAAGATTTTATATTTACCAAACCACAACGCAGAAAAAATTAACAGAGTAAGAACAGAAATAATCCAAACGGTACTGATCACATGTTCGCTGCTTTCCGGCGCCACCGTAAGCCGCGCCCCTTCCTGAAGTAATTCCGATACGATACCCATAATGGACGACAGGGCCAGCAACTCCGTAAATATCATAGCCAAGAGACAGTAAAAAGCTATTAGTTTTCCTACTTTTGGTATCTGAGTTTTGAAATTGTAAAGTGCTGTATTCCCTGTCACCAATGCCAGATGGCCATAAGCCACCATCAACACATAAGTAAAAATACCGGACAGAAGCAGCGCCCATAACAGAGTCATACTGTATTGAGCTCCCGCCATTGCCATGGTCGTAATACTGCCGGTCCCGATATTATAACCGATCAAAAAGAGTCCCGGCCCAACAGCACTCAGTGCAAGGATAACTTTTCTGGAGAGTGTTTTTGGCTTTTCTTTTTCATCCGCACCTTTGTATATCGAATCATCCATTATGTTTTTGTCTCACGTTTTGAGTTTTGATAAGGCCAACTTCTCTATTCGAAGGCTATGCAAAACCGTTTTTTTGACCAATATCTTCGCTATCGGAATTTTAAAATCCTCTCATATGATCAATATGCTGCGGTTTTAAAATCCCTCTGGCCTCGATCTTGACCAAAAATCCTGGTTTTGCAAAGTCTTCTATTCTGCGGTTTTAATAACCAGAGAATATTTTACAGAGTTTTTCTTATAGGTTCGTTAGCTGATGTTCTTTGAAAATTTGCATGAAATCTACCCAAAACCTGACAGACTTCATCATGTACTTTCTGATTAGATTATTCATAGTAATGGCACAAGAACCATCTGCCTAAATAATCCTTGTATTTCCGCCTTCGGCGATTTCGATATCCATTCCGGGTTGGTTGGTTTCCCAGGCACCGTTCGTAAAATCGGGAACGTCCACGAAAGCACGATTGGCAACCGAATATTCACTTAACGGAATGATTGCACTCCAAAGAGCTGCATCGTACACATCCATATCAAGCGGCAAACCATTCCGGAGGCAGTCGATTAACCGCCAGTCCATCAAAGTATCCATGCCGCCGTGGCCGCCCACTTCCCGTGCCAATTCTCCAACCCTGCGGGTTATTTCCGGAGTAAATTCTTCTTCAAGCTGTTCAAATTCATCCTCACTAAGCCATCCGTCGTGGCTGGTGGCTACTCTTGCCGGTAGCGGATATTTTCGTGCAATACCTTCTGTCCCGCTAATCAGGTGAATTCTGGAATAGGGGCGAGGTGATGTTGTGTCATGCTGGAGCATAATCGTACGCCCTTTGTTTGTTTTTATAATACTTGTGTTAATATTACCGCGAAAATTTCCTCCCGCATAAGGCTCCCAGAACTCTTCGGTTTCAGCCAGCTTTTCGGCCATCGGCCCCATCATAAAATCATGGCTTGAAATCGAGACCATATGATCCATCCGGTCGCCATAGTTAATATTCATCGCCTGTGCAATGGGACCAAGCCCGTGCATCGGATAAAGGTTGCCGTTTCTATCCATATTTTCATGCAGACGCCAGGTCGTTAATTCTTTATTAAAGATTCTGGCCAGCCTGTCGTGTATATAAGCCCCTTCTCCATGAATGATTTCACCGAAAAAACCCGCTCTTGCCATGTTCAGGGTTACCATTTCAAAAAAATCGTAGCAGGTATTTTCCAGCATCATACAATGCTTGCGGGTTCGCTCGGATGTTTCCACAAGCTGCCAGCACTCCTCAATGGTTTGTGCGGCCGGAATTTCAGTGGCTACATGCTTATCCCGCTCCATCGAATAGACGGCCTGCGGTGTATGAAGATGCCAGGGAGTGCATATGTACACCAGGTCAATATCATCCCGTTCGCAGAGATCCTTCCAGGCGTCGTCACTTCCTACATATATTTCCGGATTGTGAGGCGAATCCTCAAGGGATTCCGCAGCTTCGTTTGCATTTTCAGGCACCAGGTCACAAAGTCCTCTGATCTCAACCCCCTCAATACGCCTTAACCTTCTTAATGCACCGGAACCACGCCCGCCCAAACCAATCAGACCTATACGGACAGTTTCCAGCGGCGGAGCCGCGAAACCATGCATATTAAATACCTGATCATGGTTACCTGAAAATGGATAATTCCCACCAGATCCGGATGAACAGCCCAATAAACCAGCACCGGCCAATCCAAGGCCGGCAAAACCGGTGAGTTTCAAAAATTCTCTGCGATTTGTACTCATAATAATTTCAAAAGGTTAATTATTTTTTTATTTATTTAGAAAATCTGTTTGCCCGGAACTCTGAAGATTACTCCTCAATGATTCAAATTCAGAAGAATAGGCTTGCTGCTGATCCTCGTCAAGAGCCCTGCCAGACATTGTCACCGGATTGATGAACGTGACATCCGAATTGCTCATGCCTGCTGCAAGTGAAACATCACCCCAGCCAAGAAACCCCGGAAGATGCACAGCCATGGAAAAAAAGTTTATATGATCCCGATCATCAAACAGGTATGATACCGGGGCATCCCGCAAGGTTATATTTGAAAATTTCGTTTCCCCAAGAGCAGAGGAAAAAAGAGCAGCAATTCCGGTTTCACGTATTCCATCTGCTTGTATTTGATCTGCATGTAAGTTTGAAATAAGAAAGTCCTCAATCAGGCTCAGCTCCCGGACCCATTCACCCATCAGCGTTCTTCCCAGCCAGAGGTTACTTCTGGAAAGAGTGTGAAAACGGGCAATATTGTGATGTGCTGTATTATCAGAGAGTGCATTCTCCCCCATTCCGGAAAGATCTGCCAATACAATACCTAACCTTTTTTCTGCCCATTTATTAATTATCTCATCAGGTATAGCACTTTTCCCTTCAGGGTGAGTAATGATCACATACTCCTCAGAGCTGCCAGTTGGCGGCCGGTAGAGCAGTGGCACTATTTTATTGTCACTGCCCTTCAAAACAACCCGTTCCCATTCATTTATGGCTGAATAATGGTGCACTTCCATTAATTCAGTTTCGCCAGTTCGCAAAATTTCTTTTAACCGCTCCTGCTTCACAGAAATATCAAACTCATTTATGCTTAGAAAATCTGATCGAAGCTCTTCTCCCATCATTCGATTATATTCGGCCGTGCTCTTCACACCTTCAAATCGTTCATCCGGGTAAACCAGCAGATCTTCTGATGGAACCGGATCAAATGAAATCTCCTCTTTTAGCCGGCCATCGCCTTCTCCTTTCAGGTGCAGATCGAACCAGCCGATCATCCCCTCCCTGTTTTCCTGAAAGTATCCATGTGTATGATCAAACAGATCGTAAGAGATGTTGTCTCCGGCACCATGCAGCTCAAAGATTGGCTTTGCATTTTGATAGGTGCGCATCATCTCTTCAGGGAAAAAGGTGGGATTCGATTCCTGGGTGTGATTATGCATTTTTAACGCTCTCGGGACCATCAGTCCCAGAACTCCGGAGGCCTCTGTGTAGGTCAGGCCATCCACCAGAACTTCGCAAATACAGTTGTGGCCCAACACATAAGACTCAAAGGTACCCACACTCACAACAGGAACAGCAGCTTTAATTCGATCATCGATCGCTGCCAACCACATAGCTTGATTTCCGCCGCCGCTTGCACCGGTTGCACCGATATTATCGGCATCTACATACGATAATGAAGCGAGATAATCTACACCTCTCATATTATCGGAAACCTGGATACCCAGCAGAGTTCTGCCGATATTCATCAAAGACGCACCGAGATTCCCGCCGTGATATTCAAATTCACCAAAATTAGTTGTTCTTTCGCCAGCTCCCCATGGGTCCATCACAAGGGCAACGTAGCCATTCCGAGCCAGTGCATGACCAATCGGCTGCCCTTCCAGCTTGCCGCTTTCCCAATGGCCCAGCATCACAATCACCGCCGGAAATGGCCCGTCTCCATCAGGAATGAATAAGTTTGATGTTGCATAAACTCCTGGAAGTGATTGAAAAGCAATATTTTTGATGCTATAGCCTCCAAGAGTTATCGTCGCAGTTTCCTGCACATCAAAAGGCAGATCAGGATCTGCCAATTCTATTCCTGCTGATTCTATTATCGCGTTCCTTATATCGTTCCGCTTTATTTCCCAATCTTCCAAATCATCAGGCAGCTGGTTGATACTGAACCTGGTAGCCGCTTCTGCTTTTATAAACAGATCGAGCAGATCTTGCCGGTCTGTAAAAACAGAAGGAAGGCTATCGGAAGAAATTATTTCCGAATTTATTGAAGCCCGAATCATGTTATGTGAAGTTAATCCTGAAGCACTGTCTTGAAAAAAAAGGATGCTCAGAATAACATAGAAGAAGGATTTTCTAATAAACATAAATCAAATTGAAAATACGCCGGAATAGGATAATGAACATCTATTTCAGACTTTTAATCTATCACCCATAATGATTTTAGACAATAAGAATGGGAGACAGAAAGAAACCAATGTAGAATTTACAACAACCTTGTTGTGCCTCCGCCCCTGCCCAGAGTTACATCCAGACCGTATTCGTTGGTTTTCCAATTTCCGGCTGTAAAATCGGGGACCGATACGGAGTTAGAGCGGTTGGCCACCGACCACTCTGTAAGCGGGGTGATGGCACTCCAAAGGGCTGCATCATATACATCCATCTCCAGCGGTAGCCCGTTTCGCAGGCAGTCAATCAGGCGCCAGTCAATTGCATCCACACGGGCATAACCCCGAAGTTGTTCACGTTCTCTGTCTTCTGATTGCTGAACCAGTTCATCAAACCGGCGTGTCATTTCGGGAGTATATTCTTCTACCAGTTGATTAAATTCACTTTCATCCAGCCAGCCGCCGTCTTCCGTGGCAAAACGAGCAGGTGCCGGGGCGTGCTGTGCAATGCCTTTGGTACCGCTGATTAGCTGAAACCGAGAACCCGGCCTCGGTGTGCTGATATCGTGCTGAAGCATAATCGTACGGCCTTTTTTGGTACGGATGACCGTCACATTCATATTGCCCCGGAATTTCTTTCCAACATACGGCTCAAAATAATCGTCCTCCTCGGCAAGCTTTTCCATCAGCGGAGCCATCGTAAAATCATCGCTGGAAACCGATACCAGGTAGTCCATCTGATCGCCATAGTTGAGCTTCAGCATCTGTGAAAGCGGAGTCAGCCCGTGCTGAGGATACAGATTCCCATCCCTTGCCACATTTTCATCCAGCCTCCAGGGGCGATAACCGAACCATCCGTGCTCATCCCGGGTCCATCTGTTAGGGTTCGACACCCGGTCGTGTACATAATTTCCTTCGGCATGAACCAGGTCTCCCAAAAATCCTTTTCGGGCCATATTCAGTGTCACGGCATTCAGTCCGCTATGGCCGGAAGCTGACATAAGTGCGCAGTGTTTGCGGGTGCGTTCCGAGGTCTCCACCAGCTCCCAGCACTGCTCAATGGAGGTCGCCGCCGGTATCTCCACATACACATGCTTGTCGTGCTCCATGGCAAATATGCACTGCTCCCCGTGCAGGCGCCAGGGGGTGGCAATGTAGATCATGTCGAGGTCATCGCGCTCGCACATCCGCTTCCAGTCTTCCGGTCCGTCGGTATATATATCAGGGTCATGCTGTGGAAATCCGCTGATTGCCTCGATAGTCTCATGTACCCGTTCCGGCACCGTATCACACATTGCTTTAATTTCAACCCCCTCAACACCGGCCAGGCGGCGGGTCATGCCCGAACCCCGGCTACCGATGCCTACCAATCCTATACGGACGGTTTCGAGCGGCGGAGCAGCATAGCCGTGCATATTGAATACCTGTTTTCGGTTTCTGCGATAGGGATCGCTGGCTTGCGATTCGGCAATCAGCTTGCTCGCACCGGTCAGACCAAGCCCTGCCAGGCTGATCTGTTTTAAAAAGGTTCTGCGGTTATTACCCATGATATTTATAAATTTTAAATTGTTTGAGTCATTGTTTAGAAAATGTTTGCAGGCTGCCTCATTTGATGTTGTTTTACACTTCTTCCCAGTTCATAATGCGTTCGGCATTTCCACGATAAAGCGGTTCAAGGACCGAATCCGGTAAATCGAGCCCGTAATATGGCCACCATACCCGCCCGGTCATATACTCGTCATCGGTTTCCAGCAGGCGCCACCAGGCTCGGTACATACTTTTTTGCATGCCCATGTCGGTCCCGAAAAGCACACGGTCCGGATAGGCTTCCAGAAATCTTTTGGCAGCACGGGGTGTGCGTCCCACTTCATAGTCGCGTGCGGAAATGTCCAGATAAAGATTCGGGTAGCGGTCCAGGGCTTCACTCAGTGAGGCAAGGTCATGCCCCTCGTTGCTCAGGTGACAGGCAATGAATGTGGTATCAGGATGTTTTTCGAGCAGGCTGTCGCGCCGGGCCAGCAGTTCGCCGTGAGATAAAATATCATCACCATGAAGATTGAAGTGCTGGTAGTCGGGAGTACGCTCCTGAAACACATCCAGCGGCTCCCAGGCTGATGGATGATCGGCAATGTGAATGTTCACCGGCATATTGAGTTCCCCGCACGTTTGCCAGAACAGATCCAGACGGGGATCATCGTGATGAAGGCGCTCATCCCGGGGGATAGATGAATCTGCAGATAACCCCAGGCCTTTATCAGTCAGCTCACCTACACCGCGGGCTCCCATTTCGTAGCAGCGATGCAGCTCTTCAGCAGCTCGCTCGGGATAATCAGATGCCCCGATCTCATTCAGATCAACACCGCAATAGAGCTGAAACCGGTCAGGATAGTTATCCAGATAGAGTTCGGTCAGCTCCCGGAAACGATCCCCAATTGCATTGGTATGAACGACCGAAGTTTCCACGCCAACCTCATCCATGGTTCCCACCCATTCGGCAAGTACCTGGCGGGTATCCCCGTCGGCACGGGCAGGGTAGTTGTGGATATGAACATCAATAGCGTCATACCTGGGCTGATCCACCTCGGTAATCGGTAGCACCAGCGATGATTTCGGTGCATAATCTTTCAGCAAAATCTCGTCCATCGCACCCGGCCTTGGGTCTACACCCGGCCCGCCCCATTCACCATATTGTATTCGCTGCCACTCGGGGTCTTCCTGCCAGTTTCGGCCTTCACCTGTTCGGTTCTGAGAGTTCGGAGTGCAGCCATTCATAAAATTCAGCCCGGCAAGTCCCGCTCCTGCCAGGCCAGTGATTTTTAAAAATTCCCGTCTGTTTTTCTTCATAAACTAAACACCTATCTGAAAATAAAAATGGACACGTTTCCTTTATTCTAAAACAAATAAAATAAAAGGAATAAAAAAATATAATTCCGGTAACAAACCAGTAAAACAAGCAATCAGTTATTGCATTTAACCGGTTAAGTTAACCTGGAAAAAAATATCCACTAAATTGCAAGTAAATACAATCTCATGGATTATAAAAGGCTTCTGTTCAGACTATTAAAAAAAAGAATACTATGCAACTTTAAAATATTTCTAAAAAGATCACAACACATTCAAAAAAAACCATCATTCAGTATTAATATCTTCCCGACACAACACCTCAAAATTTATACAATTGCTTATTTCAAAAAATGTTCAAAGAACCGATAAATCACCTCGTTTGAATACTCGTCAGGACCGTGAGTCGGGCGGTTTTGCATCGCGACCCGGTTTTCATAACCAAGCAATAGATTTACATCAATCGCATGGTTTAAAGGTATCCAGCGCTTGGGTGGATCTTCGGAACCGGCTGAAACCAGGAATGGCCGAGGTGCCATCAAGGCATGGAGTTCATGGAGGTCCCAGCCCTCTTCAATCATCACTTTATACGCACCGATTCGGGGATTTTCTTCTTCCGGGATACCCCGCCAGTCTCTCTCAATATCTCCAGGCTCATATCCAAGGTACCAGGGATCCCAAAAATTAACATTACTCCTGCTCTCATCAAATACAATGCCACCGTCCGACCAAACCCCAATCGCAAATTTATCATATAAAGCAGATGCGAACATCGCCCATTTACCTCCGTAGGAATGACCCACAATCCCAATTCTGTCCGGATCCACCTCATCGAGGTTCGCCAATACCTGGTAGGCATTTGCTGCCATATAGGCCATAAAAGAGAGCGGCTGAAGAGTGGCATTATCTTCCTCAGGGTAATAGTTTGAGCGCGGATCGCTTCCGAACGAAAGGGTTACAAAGCCTCTTTTGGTCAGCTGATATGCAAAATCTCTCATCTCGCGCTCCAAACCAACACCAGTTTCCGCATCATAAAAAGGAACCACGGCTGCGGGCATCGGCCCGTCACCTTCGGGGATGAGAATATAGGCATCACGCATCCATCCCGGTGCCACTTCAAATTCAACCCTGTGTTGCATAAAATCTTCCCGCTGGCCCGATTCAATATAATTTACAGTCGGATTGTCCAGCACTTCGGGCCATTCACCCAACAATCCGTGCCACCGGTCAAGAATTTCCTGGCGCCTTTGCTCCCAGTCTGATCTGTTTTGCACCTCGTCACCCGATTCAAAAATAAGGGGAGAACGATAATCCCCATATTCACCGGCAAACTCTTCGGGAGGTGAGAAATAAGGTTTCAGGTCTTCGGGTAAAGGCTTTTCAACGATAACATCCGTATTGTCACATGCAGCAATAAAGACAATGGACCCGGCCAGAAAAAAGTTTCGGATGATATAAGGCCACCACTTAGATACAGACTTCATAATTCTTTGGCTTTATATTAATGTTTAATTTCTTAATGTTGTTACTACATGCGTTGTTGATGCAAGACACACTATTCAGCCGCTCCGTTCGGACTATCTGTCAATCCAAATTAAAGAGAGGCTTGAATCTTCATCATTCAATATTGCCCACAACTTAAAAAGTGCCATGATTAATGTATCGGGGCGGTTTATGTTTGCCTCATAGTGATCATGCACAGAAATAGCACGGGGAAGCGGCGAATCATCATCAAAAAACATGGTAAGTGCCAGTTGGCCGAAGTAAGCGGCCCGGTTAAGAAAGCGTTCATCACCGGTAAGTTCGTATGCACCCACCATCAGAAAAATTGCATCGCCCATCGTGCCCGGATATACAACCTGGTCCGAATCAGGTTCAGAATCTAAATATTGAGAAGCGGCACCGAGCACCAAACGCCTGTAATCTTCACTGCTTGTTTGCCGATATCGCAACAAACATTTATTGGCTACTTTTACGGTTGCCCTGTGGCCGTAAGCGCCTCCCCACAGGTCTGTATAGGGACTTCCATGTTCATCCAGCAATGAAATAGCTTCAAGTGTATGTATTTGACTTCGCTGAACAAAACCACCTTTTTCATTTACTTCATGTGGGAGAAGATGATAGATCTCATCTATTTTCAGAGCCATATTCTGCATTCGTTCTGCCAAATTATCCGGCAGGTATCCAGACTCAGCACTTCTCCATAAATCGATAGCCAACGACAAATTACTTTGCGGCCAGAGCATCAGGTTATTTGACCGCGGATTGTCTACTTCGGCGGGAATAGCACCCGTTTCTTCACTTGAATGGCGATCATGAAAATCGAGCAGTGTCTCTATCGCCTGAAGGAATGTTGAATCTTCAGTTCTGTGATAAGCTTCTGCCCAGGTATTGATAAAAAATCCTGAATGCCTGGGAAAATCCCAACCGGTGTCCGGACCGTGTTCACTTAATTTGGCATGGCGGGAGAAAGCCCCTGTTTCCTGATTTCCAATCTGATGATTCCACAATCCATAAGAAAAACGTTCTGCTTCATCCGGCACGAGTTCAAAGGTTCTGTCCCATAATATCCATGGACGCGAAAATTCGTGAATATCGATTCCGGCCGGGTTGTTTTCGTAGAAATTCCAGCCAGCATGATCTCCCCATGCAACCAGTCCGGTTCCTTCACTTTGAGCATTTTGAAAAAACCACGTAAGCGCCTCATCGGCCTGGTTTGCATACACAGAATCACCGGATATCCCGGTTAATGCATATAATATTTGATAAAGGTTTTGGTGGCGCATGGTGTTTGCACCATTCAAAATTCTGTCCTGATTGCGTACTCCCCAATCCTCGAAGCTCAGATTTTGAATATTTTCAAGACTCTCTCCCTCGGGCATTGCCAGGGTTTTCCGATCAAGTGTAACCGCAAATAGTGGAGAGTGAACCTCACCATAATAGTCCCGGCCATGTTCAATCATAGTATCGGCATAGGCACGAACTGTTTGTAGGTAAATTGCGGATGAGTTTTCATATTCGTTACTGGAACAATTTGTAAAAACAAAACCTGTAACCAGGAGGAATCCGATGATCAGTATCTTTCTATTCATATCGTTCCATAAATTCCATTCCACTAAATTGCTAACCCAAATTTCGACGCAAAACAAACTGCATATTTTTAAAACACTAAAAATGAATTATAAATCAATAAGACAAATTACATTCCATCTATTTTATGTGAGAAATCCGGGCTAACCGGAATACAACCGCAGGTATTTCGTTTATCAATCAATTATATAAAGATTCACTGTCAATTTACCCTTTCAGCCACTGGTCAAACCATTCAAATGCCTCATCTTGCATGGGTTTATCGAATTTATGAGGACCGGGATGGAACGTCCCCTTATAACGATCAGAATTTCCCGCTTTTTGATAAACTTCTGCCTGGATTTCATCTGCCCGCTCCATTTCAGACAATGTAAAGAGTGCATCGTGAATATTGTTCTGAACAAGTGTGGGAGTCTCCACATTCAGCCCGAAAACTTCCGGAAATTCGAGTTCGTTCGGAAGCAGCGGAACATAGGTCATCCAGGTGTGGGTATGGGCTTTATATAGTACAAGATCTTTCCAGGTGGTCATAAAACCAACTGAAACCCCGCATTTGATCCGATCATCCAGGGCTGTCATAAAAACGGTACGCATTCCTCCGCCGGACAACCCTCCGCAACCTACCCGGGTTTCATCCACATCATTGCGTTCGCAAAGTATATCGAGTGCTACACGATCTTCAGCAAAAAAAACGCCCGGCCAGGTAGTACCTGCACTGAACAGAGACTTTGCCATAATATGTTCATGATTCACCGCCCAGTTGTTGTAAGCTTCAATATTTTCAGGATTTTCAGGATCTTCATCCGACAAGCCGTTTCGCATACCCTCGGGAATGTCGCTCATCAGAACACGCCGGCTGGCAAAAGGAAATGCATCAGAAACCAGAACAACATAACCGCGTTTGGCGATCTCATTCGCCCAGGGAACTCCCTCGTAGTAATTTTCCTGGTGGCTCTCCATGACCGGATGCATCTCATCACTGGTGCGGGTAATCTTCCGTTTTCCGAAATATTTATTAGCCGCATGATCATGAAACCCCAGAATTCCGGGCAGAGGTCCGGATGTGTTCTGCGGCTTCAGTAAAATAGCCTCTGCCGGTTCTCCGTATGGCAGCTTCCAGCTTAACTCTTCAACCTGAAGACCGTCATAGATGTACTGTCTGTTTACCGTCAGGTCCCGCGCTCTGCCGATATCAGGAATGGCCAGTCTATCTTTCAAGCGCTGTTTTGCGGCTTTATGCCACGCCTCAACATCATTCCACTCATTTCGCCGATAAGAAAATTCCGGCAGTTCCTGTTCGATCAGGGATGCGGCCCACTTTCCATAACCGCCTATTATCGTGTGATTTTCTGAATTCATGCCTGCTGATTTTATGGAAGGGTTCAAATCTGCACCGGCCGGAAGTGTCGGGGCAGTCTGCTTAGGGCCAGGCAAAAACTCCTTCAGAACTCCGCCACCGGCCAAACTGATTCCTGCCAGCCCTGCTTTTTTAAGAAACTCCTTACGGTTGCTTTTCATGATAATTTACGTTTTGGGGTAAAAAAGAACGGAATATATCTGTTTATTTGGCAAAAATTGTATCCATTCTGTCGGAAACGTACTCCTTGAGCCAGCGATCATGTGGAATATCCTGTTCACGATAAGCCGGTTCGGCAATACCGTATTCCCCTCTATACCCTACATCACGCAAGGCCTGCATAATCCCTGCCCAGTTGTTATCACCTTCCAGATAGTTGGTCCGGAAACCAGCTCCCGGCCCTTCGGAATTGCGCTTTTCCATACTGTATTCTTTGATGTGGAGCATGGATATTCGCTCACCTAAAATTCGAATCCAGTGTTCGGGCCAGCCGTAGTTAAGAATATTGCCGATATCAAAATACCAGCCTACATAGTCTGAGTTAAACTCGTCCACATAACGGGCAGCTTCCATCGGGCTGAGCAAAAACCGATTCCACACGTTTTCGATAGCGATAGTCACGTTCAGCTCTTCGGCCAGAGGCACCATCTTGCTGATCTCTTCCTGAGACCGTTTATATGCCGTATCATACGTAATTTCGTCGGTTACCCGCCCCGGCACTAACAAGAGCCGTGCTGCACCATATTCATGGGCATCTTCCAGGGCAATTTCCAATCCATCCAGGCCAGCCTGCCTTACTGAAGGGTCTGGACTGGTAAGCGGCTGTGACCAATGTGTAGATACCACAATACTCGGAATTTCCAGGCCGGTTTCTTCTTTTGCCGCCAATACTTCGGATCGGTCTAATCCGCTGTCCGGTTCAACCCCATGAAAACCGGCAGTTTTTAGCATTTGAAATTGTTGCATTACTGTATACTCATTCCTTTCGGGAAATGTGCCGAGCATGTAGCCTTTTTTCAGAGAAAGTTCCTGAACCGGTTGTCCGGTTTTTTTATTCGCTGATGTGGTTTCAGGGTTCATCAGAACAGAGCCCATTGTGAGCCCTGCCAGGCCGGCTGAGCTTTTTTGTAAAAATTCTCGTCGTTTCATCATTAATCTTTTTCTTCTTTTATTTGTTATAAACTAATATCAAATCTGCAATTTTACTCAAAGATTTCCTTTTTTCATTTCATCAGCAGCATGGTGAGCCGCCCTTGCAGAAATTGCCATGAATGTCAGCGATGGATTTTGCGTGGACACTGTAGTCATGCAGGCTCCGTCGGTTACAAACACATTTTTGCATGAATGAACCTGGTTCCACTTGTTCAATACCGATGTAGCCGGATCTTTGCCCATACGGGCTCCACCCATCTCATGGATATCGAGGCCGGGTGCCTGGTTATTGTCAAAAGCGCGGATATCTTTACAGCCAATCCGTTCCAGCATTTCAACGCCATGTTCCAGGAAATCCTCCATCATTTTTACATCGTTTTCTGTATAATCGATGGAGATGACCAATTGCGGCATACCCCAGTCATCTGTCTCTGTTTCACTAAGGCGCACATGGTTGTCGTATTCGGGAATCACCTCACCCGACATCCGCATGTTGACCCGCCACTGTCCGGGCTGCTGCATCTCTTCAATCAGATCTGCACCAATATTTTCAGACCGAACTCCTCGGGTCCATGCCGGTCGGCTCGCACCAGTTGAGATCAGATATTTCCCCTGGAAATCGGCATCTGCATCCTGTTGATACACGTTTCTAAAGGGCGGAATAATCGGGCCAGTTGGCCTTCTGCCGTAAAAATAATGATCATCAAAACCTTCAATTGAGGCAGTAATTCGTCCCCTGTAGTTGTGAAAACCAACATACCTGCCAAGAGCCCCGCTGTCGTTACCAAGCCCGTCGGGAAATCGGTTCGACTTGCTGTTTAGCAAAATCATATTGGAGTTGAGGCAGGCCGCATTCACAAAAATCGTGCGTGCATAATACTCCGTCATTTCTTTTGTATTAGCATCAATTACACGGACACCAGTGGCTTTTTCATTCTCCTCATCGTAAATAATAGAGTGAACTACCGAATGTGTGCGGATGGTAAGATTCCCGGTTTTTTTAGCCCATGGCAGTGTCACAGAATTGGAACTGAAATAGGCTCCGTAAGGACATCCGCGCTGGCAAAGATTACGAGCCACACATTGTCCGCGACCCTGCTGACGGTGAATATCTTTCACTTCAGTGAGATGGGCACAACGTCCCTGGATGAGATAACGATCATCATAAGACGATTCAATAGCCTGCTTCATATGTTTTTCAACACAGTTCATTTCGAACGGGGGAAGAAACTCACCATCGGGAAAATGTTCGAGTCCGTCTTTATTCCCGCTCCAGCCTACAAAAGTTTCAACCCTTGAATACCAGGGTGCTATCTCATCGTAGGTAATGGGCCATTCGATACTGAAACCATCGCGACCGGGGCCATCAAAATCGTATTTACTCCAGCGCTGACAGCCACGTGCCCACACCAAAGATTTTCCACCTTCCTGGTAACTGCGGATCCAGTCGAATGGTTTTTCCTGGATATAGGGCTGCTCTTCATCTTTTACAAAAAAGTGCTCGGTGGTTTTGTCGTAAGCATAACAGCGGGCAATAACAGGATTCCGGTCTAGCATCTCCTGGGGGAGGTGCCCTGCGTTGGGAATTTCCCAGGGGTCCAGTGTTGCGGTTGGATAATCACCATGTTTTACAGGACGGCCACGTTCAAGTACCAGTGTTTTTACACCCAAATCACAAAGTTCCATCGCCGCATAGCCACCGGTAACTCCCGAACCGATGACGATCGCATCATAACTTCGGTCTTCTTTGGCCTTTCCGGTTATATTCATGCAAAGCGGACGTTAAATGATTTGAGTAGTTCCACCGCGTTCCAGATTGATATCCATTCCCGGCTCATTTGTTTCCCAGGAACCCGAGGTAAAATCGGGTACTTCCAGTTTTTCAAATGTGTTATTGGTAGACCATTCGGAAAGAGGGCCGATCGCACTCCACAAGGCAGCATCGTAAACGTCCATATCCAGCGGCAGACCATTGCGAATGCAGTCGATCATTCTCCAGTCCATGATGGTATCCATTCCGCCATGGCCGCCAACCTGCCGGGCCATTTCACCCACCTGTTTGGTGATTTCCGGAGTATACTGTTCTTCCAATTCTGCAAACTCTTCGTCTGATAACCAGTCGTGATGACTTGTAGCAATTCGGGCAGGAAGAGGCCATTTTCGGGCAATTCCTTTGGTTCCGCTGAGAAGGTGAATCCGCGAATAGGGCCGCGGTGAGGTTACATCATGCTGCAGCATGATGGTTCGGCCTTTTCTGGTTTTGATCAGTGTGGTATTCATATTTCCCCTGAAATTACTGCCCACAAACGGTTCAAAAACTTCATCTTCCTGAGCCAGCTCTCTGGCTTTATCCGCCATCATAAAATCGTGGCTCGACATGGAAACGAGATAGTCCATTTTGTCGCCGCTGTTGATATTCATTGCCTTGGAGACCGGGCCGATACTGTGGGGCGGATAGATGTTTCCATTTCGGTTGGCATTTTCTTTGAGACGCCACATATCATGATAGGCAGTCTTGGAGAAATTGAGTCCCATCAGGTCGTGAATGTAGGCACCTTCTCCGTGAATAAGTTCACCAAAAAAGCCCTGGCGAGCCATATTCAGGGTTACCATCTCAAAAAAATCGTAACAGACATTTCCGAGCATCATGCAGTGTTTACGGGTTTTTTCGGACGTTTCCACAAGCTGCCAGCACTCCTCGATGGTTACTGCTGCGGGCAATTCCGTTGCTACATGGCAATCGCTCTCCATTGCATAAACCGCCTGTGGAGTGTGAAGATGCCATGGTGTACAAATATAAACAAGATCAACATCATCACTGTCACACATCCGCTTCCAGTCTTCCGGCCCGTTGGTATATGCCTCGGGGGAATGGTCAGTGCCTTCAAGAATTTCCATAGCTGAATCGATATTTTCCGGAACCACATCAGACAGAGCCGTTATCTGCACACCTTCTATTCGTGATAATCGTCTGACTGCACCACGGCCGCGGCTTCCCACTCCGGTTATCCCAACCCGAACCGTCTCCAGTGCAGGGGCTGCATAACCTGACATATTGAATGTTTGGTCGTGCGTAAGACGGAACGGGCTGTTACCATCCCTGTTTCCGCTGCTGTTTGCGCCTGCGTTACAGCCGGTTAAAAATCCTGCACCGGCTATTCCAGCTAATCCTGTTACTTTTAAAAAATCTTTTCGGTTAAACGAACCCATAATAGTAATCCCTGGCCTATAAATTTTTAGATTTTAATTTCGGTTAACTGCCTTTAAATTTTGCGAAAATTTTCAGGGCATTTTTGTTATAAAGTTTTTCAAGCACCTCATCGGGCAGAAAAATACCATAGATCATCCAGCGCCCTTGCCGGTGATGGCTCGGGGCAGAATCGATATATTCATCGTCTGTTTCAAGAAAACGATAGTAAACACGGTATGCGTCTAAACGGGGTGGTGTATCGGTTCCAAACAGGATACGATCCTGGTGTTTAATCATAAATTTCCGGGCGGTGTAGGGCTGTCTGCCAAGTTCACTGATTCGTGCGTTAATATCCACATACATATTTGGATATTTCTCCAGCCACATTGACACTCTTCCAAGCTCTTCGGGAAGATTAGCCATATGTGTTGCAATAAAAATTGTATCCGGATGGCGTTCAAACACTCTGTTTCGCTGATTCAGTATTTCTTCCTTTTCGGGGAACTCATCACCATAAAATGCCCAGTGAGGATTGGCGCCAAGTTCATCATACCGTTCATTGTAACGGTCAACAGGGGTAAAAAATGCCTTCGGGTCTGACACGTGAATAATTACAGGAATGCCTAATTCACCGCATTTGGCCCAGATAGGATCGATCCGGGGATCATCCACCGGTACCACCTGTCCGCTATTGTCTTTGAGTGTAAGTCCCAGAGATTTGAAAATTTTCATTCCCCGGCAGCCGGCATTCACGGCTTCTTCCAGCTTACGTGCTTCATTTTGTCCGAAATTCGGCTCATCTATTTTGCTGAAATCGGGCGTAAAAAAGACAATAAGCCGTTCTTTGGAAACTCCCTGCAAGCGCTCGAGATGTTCCTTATAAAAATCACCGGCCGATCGGCCATCCAGGCTCACCACTTTCCAGACCCCGGTTTCGTCCATATTCTCCAGATACTGCTCGGTGAGATCATGGTTTCTCAGGTGATTGTGAATATCAATCACAGGGTATTTCGGTTTCAATACTTCAGTGGTTTTCACCACCATCTGGCTGACCGGTTCCCAGTCTAAAAGTTTTAAATCGCCAATTTCGCGTCTCGCATCTTCAGCTTGTTTTTCTTTGCCATTTGCAGAACCAAAGAACCCCGAACCGGCAATACCCATACCGGCAAGTCCTGTCATTTTCAGAAAATCTCTGCGGTTTTTTTTCATTTTTTTTGATTTCGTTTTTTTTAAAAAAATAGTGCCGCATATTCACGGCACCATAAATATTCAAAATGATAGTCTGATTAACATTTATTATCAGACTACAGAATCCGGGTGGTTCCGCCACCCCATTCAAGCTGCACATCCATGCCTCGCTCATTGGTTTCCCAGGCTCCATTTGTAAAATCGGGAACCGAAACCGAGTTTGACCGGTTTGCAACCGACCATTCACTCAATGGTGTAATGGCACTCGATGCAGCTGAATCATACACATCAATGTCCACCGGCAGGCCATTTCGCAGGCTGTCAATCAATCGCCAGTCCATTGCGTTAACTCTCTCGTAAGACCGCTGTGTCCGTCCGGGCGCTTCTGCCCTCGTCATCAGTTCATTGAAACGTTTGTTGATTTCCGGTGTGTACTCCTCCACAAGTGCATCATACTCTTCTTGTGGAATCCACCCCTCATTATAACTGAAGCCGATCCGGCTTGGCCTTGCATGAAATGCTCCTTTCGTTCCGCTGATCAAATCGAACCGGATGGCTGGGCGGGGAGTAGTTACATCATGCTGTAGCATCATCGTTTTACCTTTTCGGGTGCGAACAATACTTGTGTTCAGATTTCCGCGATAGTCTCTTCCCACATATGGCTCCCAAAATTCATCTTCCGCGGCCAATTCTTTAGCACGTTCGGCCATCATAAAATCATTGGTGGAAGTGGAAACCATGTAATCCATCTGATCACCATAGTTGATATCCATCATCTGCATCACCGGGACAAGGCCGTGCTGAGGGTACAGGTTTCCGTGCCGGCCGATATTCTCGTTCAGGCGCCAGAGATTGTGATACATGTGCTTGGTGAAGTTATAGTCATTCATCAAATCGTGAATGTAGGAACCCTCACCGTGAATAACCTCTCCGAACACTCCGTGTCTAACCATATTCAGCACCACAGCCGAGATTCCGCCATGACAGGATGCAGACATCTGTACAAAGTGCTGCCGGGTATTTTCGGAAGTTTCAACAAGCTGCCAGCACTCTTCGATGGTATTGGCGGCGGGAAGCTCGCAATAAACGTGCTTGCCATGCTCCATTGCATAGACCGCCTGCTCAACATGGAGATGCCAGGGCGTCTGGATGGCAATCAGGTCAATATCATCACGTTCACACATTCGTTTCCAATCGTTTTCATCGCGGTAATAACCGTCCGGGCTCTGAGTGGCAGAAATCCCGTCAATTGCGGCCTTGACCCGATCCTCTTCAACATCATTAATAGCTTTAATCTCAACACCCTCAAGGCTTGCCAGGCGCCTCACCGTACCTGAACCTCTGTTTCCAATTCCGGTTAACCCTACACGAACTACATCAAGAGCAGGTGCTGAATAGCCGTGCATGTTGAATCTCTGGCGCCGTTTTAATTCAAACGGTTCTTTGTTTTTATCTTCTTTAGACGAGCCTAATACTCCGCCTACCAAACCTATACCGGCCATACCGGATTTCTTCAGAAAGTCCCTGCGATTGCTTTTCATCTTTAAAAAATTACGTTTAAT
>SLGL01000195.1 GCA_007123785.1 Balneolaceae bacterium | reverse complement strand
GTGCACCTGTTTCAACGGCTTTCATTGCAGCTGCTCCCGCTTTTTTAGATACAGATCCGGATTGCAGGGAAATTTCGTCTTCTTCGAATGGATCGAACAAATAGATGTTTCCCGGTTTTAGCGATATCGGGGTATTAATTTTTGTAAAGGGAAGGGTATCAGCAAGCTGTGTGGAGTAGTGTTTCAGTACGGCTTCACTGCCGATCCAAAGCGGAATAGACTGCTCAAGATCGGTTTTGGCAAGTGCTTTGAGAGCTACTTCCGGGCCGATCCCGTTGTAATCTCCCATACTGATAGCGATAATCGGTTTCATGCCGAAAAATAGCAAACTGGACTGCCCCGACAAAGTTATTTGACATAAATCTGTCGGGGCAAAAATTTGTTATGAAGACTCTGATACCAGCCTGAAATCACCAAATCCGGTTGTGGCTTCAAAAATGAGTGTGCGGTTGGGATACTCCCAGACTTCCCGGGTAGGGGCATTTGCCGGCAGTCTTCGTTCTACATTGTTTGGGGGACCGTAAACGATGTATGCGCGCCCCTGGTCGGTATTATATCCTGGTGTTTGCAGCGATGTGAAATTTTGATATGCATAATCGATTCGCCGGTAATATTCTGCCATCAGCTCATTATATTCGGTATCAGGGGTGGGGTCCCTTTCGGACCAAAATTCCCTGAATTTTCGCTCCCGCTCTGAAGATGAACCGGAGTTAATCCGTCTCAGTTCACTATCACTCACAATAAACCGAAGCATCTCGATGGCTACGTCGAGATTATAAAGGCTTACGGGCATATCCAGCCATTGTGAGTTGATAGTGCGTTCACCAATAGCCTCTTCTTTGTCGTCAGCCATCAGGCGCAGTCGGTAGCGTGCATTTTCAAAATCCTGGTTTGGAATGGTTATATGGGCATAACGAACACCTTCCTCCTGCAGATTGGCACTTAAATGAAATCCGTCTGAGGATTCTCTGAACGAGGCTGAGTTAAAATGTATGATCTTGTCATCTGTGATTTCTATGGAATGGCGCACATCTCCAACTGTTGTACTCTCGCCTGAAGCCATTCTATGGAGGTTTAAGGTGAGTGTTTCAGCTTCGAGATTTTCTTCTTTCGGAATACGGATCAACAGGCTGTAATCCTGCCCGTAGAGAACATTGTTTCCATAATTGAGCAGTGTGGCATTGATGGAATTACCCGAAATTTCATATTCGCTGAGGATGATAAATTCTGCATTTTCACTTTCGCTGTAGTCCGGAACCCTGAAGGAGCGGCGGGTTGAAGGCTGCTCACGGACCGAACCTGCCCTGGCGAGCTGCAATTCGTAATGATACTGTCCGGGTTCAAGTGTGGTTAAAGTGTGACCCTGAACATAATCAAATCGCGATTTGGTGGCTTCGAATGAATCTACCCAAACTGTATCCTGCCATGTATCGCGGAATACGGATGTAGCAGCGCTGGCACGGCGAGACGTTGGTGCTTGCCCTTCAAATATCTCTACACCCATTCGTATAGGGGCATAGTATTCGGCATCACCAGAGGGTGTTGACATTCCGGGCCGGGCTCTCAGAAAAGGGATGAAATCGTAATCAAGCCGAAACATTACGGCGAGTTGAGCAGGTCCATCTTCCGCAGGAATGACAATATGATCGATATAGGCTGCCGGCTGGTCGGTGCGCTGAAGAAGAGATTCATAGGTAGTAGCTCCCCTTCGCTGGGCTTCGGCATCAAACACAGAGAGAAATAGCAAAGCTGCCAGCAGTATGATTAGTCTGTACATAGTCTGTAGGGTTTAATTCAATTCAAATAGATTTCGGGCACATTAGTCTGATATACTTGGAACGTGAACATTACAATGAGTATTATCAATCCTGAATAAATAAAATTAATTCATTCTGATCATGAAAGAAAACCGGATGCAGGATTTGCTTGAAGAGCTAAAGAAAGTAGAGGAGAAGATTAAAAAAGGAGGGGGTGTTTCAAAAATTGAAAAGGAACACAAAAAAGGAAAGATGACTGCAAGAGAACGAATCAACCTGCTGCTGGATGATGATGAAGAGTTCTGCGAAATAGGCCTTTGGGCAGCCTATGGCATGTATAAAGAAGAGGGAGGGTGCCCTTCGGCCGGTGTGATAACAGGAATCGGAAACGTTTGTGGCCGGTCATGTATGATTGTAGCCAACGATGCTACAGTTAAGGCAGGTGCGTGGTTCCCGATGACGGCCAAAAAGAATTTACGGGCACAGGAAATTGCTATAGAAAATCACCTGCCCATCATCTATCTGGTTGATTCTGCCGGGGTGTACCTGCCCATGCAGGATGAAATATTCCCGGACAAAGAACATTTTGGACGGATTTTCAGAAATAATGCCGTGATCAGTGCAAAGGGAATTCCTCAGATTGCAGCCATCATGGGAAGTTGTGTGGCTGGCGGGGCGTATCTTCCGATAATGAGCGATGAGGCGCTCATTGTGGATGGCACCGGTACTGTTTTTCTGGCGGGAAACTATCTTGTCAAAGCAGCCATCGGGGAAGATGTGGACAATGAAACCCTCGGCGGGGCAAGTACTCACACAGAAATCAGCGGGGTAACCGATTACAAGATGAAAGATGACACCGAGTGCTTGCTCACAATCCGGAGTCTTGTGGATAAACTGGGCCAATATAATACTGCCGGATTCAACCGGAAAAAACCGGTTGCCCCGGAATTGATGATGAATAAAGTGCTAAACACTTTCCCTGAAGATCGAACAAAACCGTATGATATGTTTCCGATCCTTCGATCGATTGTGGATGCGGGGAGTATCACCGAGTTTAAAAAGGGTTACGGACAAACCCTGATAACCACATATGCACGTATCGATGGATGGAGTGTGGGGATTGTTGCCAATCAGCGGAAGATTGTACGTACAAAAGCCGGTGAAATGCAGATTGGCGGAGTGATCTATTCCGACAGCGCCGATAAAGCCGCCCGGTTTGTGATGAATTGCAATCAGAAAAAAATACCGATTCTGTTTTTACAGGATGTAACCGGTTTTATGATCGGCAAGCGGAGTGAGCACGGTGGTATTATTAAAGATGGTGCGAAAATGGTGAATGCTGTGGCGAATTCAACCGTACCGAAAATTACTGTGATTGCAGGCAACAGCTACGGGGCTGGAAACTACGCCATGTGCGGAAAAGCGTACGATCCCCGGTTTATCTATGCCTGTCCATCCGCTCAAATTGCTGTGATGGGAGGGACACAGGCTGCGAAAGTGCTTACTCAAATTCAGGTATCGGCACTTGAAAAGAGGGGCAAAGAACTTAGTGATGAAGATAGAGCCGCCATACTTGAAAAAATAAAAAACCGATACGATCACCAGACCGATGTGCGATATGCCGCTGCCCGGCTCTGGGTAGATGGCATCATCGATCCGAATGAGACACGCAGCAGGGTTTCTCGTGCAATCGAATGCGCCAATCATAATCCAGAAATCCACGAATTTAAAACTGGTGTGATACAGGTGTAAATCACCACTGACAGTTCGCCTGTCTTCTTTTTCGACCGTAGATTCCCGTTATAACAACCGATCTATTGTCTTGTCAACCATAAAGTACCGGGTCTTCTAAGGTAAGTTCAAACTTGAATAACGAATAACATTTTTCAACTGAGATAGATATTACGGATTTCTTTTCAGGCCTGTCCCGAACAAGGCGTTGGGAGGAATCGTTTAGCTTCTCACAGTAAAGTAGCGGGGACTTGCTGTGGAATAAATCTCTTGGTGAGAAATGCGGGTTAGGATCCATTTTTCCCAGGGCGTCGTTCGCCGGATGGATCGAAACCGAAAGAGGCCCGGTGTTACACACTGTGCTCTGGGCCGTGTTATGGCGCCCCCTAAGGAATTGGAATATCTCACTTACAGGGCTTGTTAAAAACACCCCGCGTGGATGGGATTTCAGTTATCTCAACAATAACTGCCACACCAATATCCTGTAGAACAAAAAAAATTAAAAAAAAATGAGTACGGTAGCTTGCAGCTGAACTCTCTTTTATCAAACCAGTGATCAAAAAGAAAATAGTTGTGAGCAGGAAATTCTATACCACAGATGAGCTGATAAAAAACCAGTCGTTTTGCCGGATGGTAAAAGGAACAGCTGCGAAAGAAGAAATCGAGCGTTGGAGCCAGTGGATAGAACAGAGCCCCGAAAACAGGCAGAAGGCCAATATGGCTATCCAGAAGATATCCGGTTTTAGGTTTGGTGATCCTGACTTTACTGATATTGAGAAGCAGTGGGATCGCCTGAAACGAAAAACGGTTAACCGAAATAAAAAACGGTATTCGGACAGGGTTTCATCCGGGCGCCGTTATTCGATATTAATCCGGGTTGCTGCTATTTTGTTGTTGGGGTCATTGGTTGGAGTGGGCTTTTACCATCAGTTTGCAGATGATGAGCATCCCCCGCATGTTGAACAAATAACTGAAGAAAAAACCATTCTCACCGGAGAGGGTGAACTTAAAACCCTCTCATTTTCTAACGGATCAAGAATTGTTCTGAACAGCAACTCTTCTCTGACTTACACCCTTGGTCTGCTGCGCTACGAAACCATAGAAATCACCCTGAATGGCGAGGCGTGGTTTGATGTGAAAAACAGCCGAAATGATATTCCCGTATTTGCAGTAAGTACCCCCGATGGAATCATCCGGGATATCGGCACCCAGTTTCTGGTTACTGTTCGGGAAGGGAGTTCAAGAGTAGTCCTTCAGGAAGGATTAGTTGAGATTGAACAGAATCGTTCAATCAGTCAGGCAGGAGAAGTCGATATATTCCAGGTAAAAAAAGGTGAGATGGTAGAGTTTGACCGAAGTAGTATCCTGAGACGAAAGATGGTCAACCCCACCTTTTATTCTGCCTGGGCCACGCAGTATATGGAGTTTCACAGAACCAGTATCCATGATTTTGCACGCTATGTTGAAAGACGGTTCGACGTAGATGTTAAAATTGAGGGTACGGATCTGGCCGATATCACCCTCGACGGGGCTGTTTATTTCAGAAGCCTTGATGAGTTGGTGTTATCAGTTGCCGAAGTAACCGGGATTCCGGTATATCTGACAAATAGACGATGTACTGTCTATATCGGAAAATAGTGAGGCACGAGATATCTATAAATCATAACCAATAAAGCTAAAAATGAAACAATGAATACAAGCAAAAAAACAGGAAAAGTGGATTGCATGAAAGTGATCATGATGTCATTCGCATTTATGCTGATTGGCGGCGTGAGTTTTGCACAGACGCTGGGCTCGCTCTATCCTTTGAATCAGCAGGAAAACAGCATGCTTTTTGTAGAGGATGGAATGGAGCTTAAAGAAGCGCTTGCATTGCTGGAGAATCATTTTAATGTGGTGTTTCTCTATCGAAGCCAAACAGTGGATGGTGCTGTTGTAAATAATAACAGAATGTTGCCAGCTGATTTAGATACAGCACTCGAAAGGCTGCTCAACGGGAAAGGTTTGACATTTAAGAATCTGAATCCGAAAACCTATGGTATTTATGAAGAAGGTGGCGAAACCGCAGATATTTCCGAAAGTGCTTATGCACTTCAGCATACCGTAAGCGGAACGATTGTTGATGCGCAAAACCGGGAAGCGCTTCCTGGTGTGAATATCGTTGTGGATGGAACCACGACCGGAACAACCACCAATCTTGATGGTGAATTTCAGTTAACCGTATCCGGCCCGGAAGTAACACTGGTTGTATCCTACATCGGTTATCTAAGCCAGACCATTAACCTGGATGGTCGAACCGAACTGAATATTGAATTGAGCATGGATGTATTCACAGCTGATGAAGTGGTTGTTGTTGGTTACGGAACCCAGAGAAGCGGTGAAGTTACAAGTTCTATCGCCACTGTGCGATCCGGTGATTTTAACCAGGGTGCATCCAGCAGCTCGCCCATGCAGCTTGTACAGGGCAAGGTTGCGGGACTGGCCATTCATCGTGCAGCAGGTGGTGACCCTACACAGGATGTCCATATACTGTTACGCGGAGTTTCATCTGTTCGTGGTGATAACTCACCCCTGGTGGTTATTGATGGTGTTCCTGGGGGTCAGTTAAATACCGTTTCTCCGCAGGATATCGAATCGATCGATGTGCTTCGGGATGGTTCTGCTGCAGCCATTTACGGAACCCGTGGAAATGCTGGTGTTAT
>SLGL01000394.1 GCA_007123785.1 Balneolaceae bacterium | reverse complement strand
GCCCACACTTGATGAAGTGGAAGAATTTGTGGATGAAAGAGGCGGCTTGTGAAAAGGGAATGAATATGAAATCGTTTAATAAAGAAAATATAATTCCCCATTCACTTTTTCAGCAAATTACCTCAGTAAGAGTTGAACAGCCGAACTTTGCTCTGAATACGGCAAAAAAACGAAAACGCCGGCAAACATTTGTGCCCGATGGCAAATTGAATATCGTAGCGGCCGACCATCCCGCGCGCGGCAGTGTTTCTGTCGGGAATGAACCTTTTGCTATGGCCGACCGTCACGGTCTGCTTGCAAGGCTAATCAGTACACTGAAATCTCCCTGGGTAGACGGAGTGCTCGGAAGTATGGACATCCTCGAAGAGCTACTGATTTTACACGGATTAATGAATGAGTCAGAAAATGGCTTTCTGGACGACAAACTCCTTATTACAAGTCTGAACAGAGGCGGCCTGCCGGGGGCCGCCTGGGAACTGAATGATCCTATCACCGGAACGGATGGAAAGACCTGCAAAGAGTTTGGAATCGATGCTGCCAAAATGCTGCTAAGAGTTGATCTGACTGAGTACGATTCACTCAAAACCATTAAATACTGCGCGCAGGGTGTGAGAGAAATGAATGAATTTCAGTTACCGATTTTTCTCGAACCACTCCCGGTGAAAAAAAAGGGTAACAATTATATTGTGGTCAAAGAACCTGAATCAATGATCAAACTTATTTCTGTTACATCCGCTCTTGGCGACAGCAGCCGGAATATCTGGCTGAAAATTCCTTATACAGAGCAGTTTAAAACTGTTGCAGCATCTACAACCTTGCCCATTGTTATTCTTGGCGGTGACAGAAACAGTCCGCTGAAAGATGTGCTAAACAATTTGAAATTGGCTCTCGATTCCGGGCATCAGGTAAGAGGAGCGATGTTCGGAAGGAATGTTCTTTATCCAAAACATCAGAATCCCAGAAGTGTAGCCGAATCGATCGGAAAGTTGATACATAAAGTGTAATGTGATTTTTTATAAGAACTTAACTGATTTTATTCACTCATAGCCCAGATTTTTCACCCATAAGATTTTTAACATTGAGCCGTGTAACGAGAATTATTGTCGATTGCCTGCTTATAACTGGTTTTCTGTCGCTTTAGATTTCGGACAAAATGATACTGTAAAACAGATAATAAATAATCAGGCACTTAACTACACCTTTAATCAAAACAGCCCGCATCATGAATTCAAAAAAATTAACAACCGCTCAGGCACTGATCCGTTTTCTTAAAAATCAATATGTTCGACGTGATGGAATTGAACAGCCGTTTATTAAAGGCGTGTGGGGAATATTCGGGCATGGCAATGTGGCGGGCATTTCTCAGGCTCTACATGAAGATTCCGAAATGCCCTACTATTTATGCCGTAACGAACAGGCGATGACACACACCGCCACTGCTTTCGCAAAAGCAAAAAACAGACTGCAAACATTTGCTTGTACTGCGTCGGTGGGGCCAGGTTCAACCAACATGATTACCGGGGCAGCTACGGCAACCATCAACAGGATTCCGCTTTTACTGCTTCCCAGTGATATTTTTGCCCGCCGGAATGTGGGGCCCGTACTCCAGCAGCTTGAATATCCGCTCAGCCAGGATGTATCGGTGAATGATGCTTTTAAGCCCGTTTCGAAATATTGGGACCGGATCAACCGGCCTGACCAACTTCCCTGGGCTATGCTGGAGGCAATACGTGTTCTTACCGATCCTGCCGAAACGGGGACGGCAACGCTCTGTATGCCTCAGGATGTGCAAACCGAAGCACACGACTATTCTATAGAACTGTTTGAAAAAAGAGTGTGGGATATTCCCCGCAACCGCCCGGATGAAGGGCTTCTTTCAGAAGCCGCTGATGTTATCAAAGGGTCTGAAAAACCGCTCATTATTGCCGGCGGAGGTGTTCATTACAGTGAGGCAACCGGGGAGCTTCAGAAGTTTGTTGAATCGACCGGAATTCCTGTGGCGGAAACACAGGCGGGCAAAAGTGCACTTCCTCACGATCACCCGCAGAATCTTGGCTCTATCGGTGCTACTGGTGGACTCGCTGCGAATGAAACCGCCGAAGAGGCTGATGTAATTCTGTTGATTGGAACCCGGCTCAGCGATTTTACCACCTCATCCAAGAGCCAGTTTCAAAATCCTGGTGTGAAATTTATCCATATTAATGTCTGCTCGCTCGATGCACATAAACTCTCTTCACTTCCGCTTTTAGGTGATGCCAAAGTAACCCTTCAGCAATTATCAGGTGCACTGGGAGATTTTCATATCGATTCGAAATACGGCGAAGTTATCGGGGAAAGAAAAGAGCGGTGGGAACAGGAAATCGACCGTGTGACCAATATCCCGTCTATCGATAAATTACAACAGCCCAATGTACTTCGTACAGTTAATGAAGCTGCCGGAAAAGAGTCGGTTGTGGTTTGTGCTGCCGGCAGTCTGCCTGGTGACCTGCACAAACTCTGGAAAGCTTATGAGCCGGGAGGTTACCATCTTGAGTATGGCTATTCATGTATGGGCTATGAAATAGCAGGAGGTATCGGCGTAAAAATAGCCAAACCTGAAAAAGAAGTCGTTGTGATGGTGGGAGACGGTTCTTACCTGATGCTATCATCCGAAATAACCACAGCTCTTCAGGAAGGTATTAAAATCACTATTGTGCTGTTAAATAACCACGGTTTCGGTAGCATCGGGTCACTTTCTGAATCTGTTGGTTCGGAAGGTTTCGGGACCAACTACCGATTCAGAAAATCCGGATCGGGTCAGCTTGAGGGGAGCCATCTCCCAACAGATTTTGTAATGAATGCCAGGAGTTATGGTGTCGAGGTGCATGAAGCCAAATCGTACGATGAACTGAGGGAATCACTGGATACAGCCATTAAGGCCGATCAAACCCAGGTTATTGTAGTATCTGTGGACAAAACACAGAAAGTTCCGGGATACAACTCATGGTGGGATGTTCCGGTTGCCGAGGTTTCAAAGCTTGATTCTGTAAATAAGGCAAGAGAAGAGTATGAAAACGCCCGGAAAAAGCAGCGAGATTATTTCTGAACCACGAGCGTCCGGGTGAAACTGCTGTGTTCAGACTCCAAGTGATTTCAGGAAATTTCTGTTGCGTAATGCGCTCTCTATGGGTGATCCCATTCCGGGCAGTATATCCTGTTCCACTACAATCCAGCCGTTGTAGTTCCGGTTTTTCAGTTCATTCAGCACTGTCTGAAAGTCGATGGAGCCTTTTCCAAGCTCACAGAAAATTCCATTTCCTACTGCTTCGAAATAGTCCCATCCGTTTTCTTTGACGTTTAAAAAAATATTTCGATCCCAGTCCTTAAAATGAACATGATCAATCCGGTTGTAAAATTTTTTCAAGCCTTCAACCGGATTGCCTCCGCCAAATGCGTAGTGGCCTGTATCAAAGCATAGGCTAAGGTGTTCGGGATCGGTCCGCTTCAGAAGCTCTTCAATTTCATCCGGTGTTTCTACGTAACCGGCACAATGGTGATGAAAAACTGATTTCAGGCCGGTTTCATCATACACACGTCGAGCTACTGTTTCTGCTCCATCCGCATAGACTGACCATTGAGAATCTGATAATTGATGTTCGGGTTTGATCCTGCCAGTATTTTTTGTTCGGATGGGGTTTTTTCCATTTTCATCTGACAGAACGATCCGCGCATTTTCGGGGTCTGCGCTTTGCATCAGCCGGGCCGTTTTTAATGCGAGTTCTTCTCCAGCCTGATGATCGTTTTTATTAACAAAATTAACAGGTACAAATGCTCCCACCAGGTTGAGATTTCTGCGGCTGAGTTCGGCTTTAAGTTCATCAGAATTTGTAGGGAAAAACCCCCAATCACCCAATTCGGTGCCATCATAGCCAGTGGCCAACATCTCATCCATCACTTTATCGTAACTGTCTGTTTCGCCATCCAGGCCGAACTCAAGAATACCCCATGAGCAGGGAGCGTTTGCAATTTTCATAACGAAAGAAAACCGTTAGATTTAAAAAATTTTTGAGTCAAAATGAGGTAAATAAAAGAAATTATGAAAACGTTTTCATATATTCAAGATCAACTGATTTCGTTTTTTATTATATTCTTTCCAATTTTTAAAAAGGCAATTGAAATAACGGAGGTGTAGCTTAACTGCTCCGGCCATACCCTTTGCAGAAAACGTTTTCACTGATTTGTAACTGACCCATGCCTACTTTAAAAGAAGTCGCCAAACAAGCTGAAGTTTCCATAACAACCGTTTCACGGGTTATGAATGATGTGGAAAAAGTGAATCCGCAAACCCGTCAAAGGGTTGAACAGGCAATGAAAATACTTGGATACCAACCGAACAGGGTTGCTCAGCGCTTGCGAACCAGTAAAGGACAGTCCAAACTTCTGGGCCTTATTATTCCCGATATAAAAAATCAATTCTACTCAAATATCGTCAGAGGAATAGAAGATGTATCCTATCAAAAAAACTATGCTGTAATTCTCTGCAACTCAGATGAAAATCCGGCCAAAGAGAAATTTTACCTTGATGTATTGCGTTCCGAATCTGTTGACGGAGTGATCCTGCCGCCCATACACCAATACGGAAAAGTGATTGAAGGATTAATTGAGTCTGGTATACCTATTGTTTGTGTAGACAGGAAACTAACACGGGAATCGATCGATACGGTAGTAGTTGATAATGTAAAGGGAGGGCGCATAGCGGTTTCGCATCTAATTGATCTCGGGCATAAGCATATCGCTATTCTGACCAGTGCCCCCCATTTTTCTTCTTTTGAAGATCGCCAAAAAGGCTACGAAATGGCACTGAGCCAACATCAAATTCCTCTTAATTCACATTTTATTAAAGAAGGGGATACCAAAAGCGCTGAACATGCAAAAGAGCTTACGTTTGAACTCCTGAACCAAAATCCACGGCCCACAGCAATTTTTGCAACAAACAACCTGATGACCCTCGGCGCCCTTGAAGCGATTAACGAATTCGGGCTGAAAATTCCCGATGATATTTCCATTGTAGGTTTTGATGATATGCCCTGGGCCAAAGCGATCAGCCCACCACTTACTGTCATACGGCAGCCCGCCTACGAAATGGGACGCAGGGCTGCCGAACTCTTCTTCCAGCGGGTTGATGACCCGGGCCGCGAAACCGTTCAGGTGATAATGGACCCGGAATTGATTATCAGAAGTTCCACTAAAGAACCCGCGCAGCTATAAAATTTATATTCAGTTCTTCGACTTGAGTTCTTCTACGTACTCATCACTTGCAAAAATAGCCACTTCAACCCGGCGGTTTTGCTGGCGGCCTGCTTCGGTTTCATTGTCGGCAATCGGCTCATACTCACCTTTCCCTTCAATGTCAATCCGGTTGCGCTGAATCCCCTGGTTTACCAGATAATCTGCAGCAGACCGTGCCCTTCGTTCACTTAACCGGAGGTTATAATTTTCATCACCAACCCAGTCGGTATGCCCTACCACAAGCAGGTTGGTGTCGTTGTCCTGCCCCATGATTTCAGCAAGTTTCCTCAGGTTTTCTCTTGCTTCAGGACGGAGTGCAGAGGAGTCAAAATCAAACAGGATCCCACTATCGAAACTGATGGCAATTCCTTCTTCCACCCGCTGAATTTCTACACCGTCCAGCTCCTGTGCAAGCTCTTCGGCTTTTTTATCCATTTGACGTCCAATAATGGCCCCTACCGTTCCGCCAACGGCAGCCCCGGCCAAAGCACCTGCAGCTGTATTTCCGAGTGTTTTTCCGACAACGGCACCCGCAGCAGTACCAGCACCTGCCCCGATCACAGCCCCTGTGGTTGTTCTGCCCCAACTGGAGCATCCGGCTATAAACAAGCCTATGATTAATGTTGAAATTGCAAGTATTTTGATTCCTGATTCCATGGCGATTACATTTAATATCGATTACCATTCGTCCTGCTTTTGCAGGCAGATTCCTTTTGAGCTGTGAACCCACAGAAAAGCTGATTGTTCCACGAAGAGAGGCAAAATCACATGAACATGTGATCGAATTTTCATCAATATCCGGCTGTTTACTGTTTTACTACAGAATGATCTCCTATGTGTATTTCACCGTTCACATTCACCGTCTCAGCCTGGTTTCCTATAGTGGAACGGTTCAAAGTACTTCCTTCTAATCTTGCATTTTTCTG
>SLGL01000227.1 GCA_007123785.1 Balneolaceae bacterium | reverse complement strand
TTTAAAGGTTAATACTAAAGCACCGATAGTTATGAAGTTAACAAAAAAGTTCACAGCATTCTTTACTGCACTGTTTGCAATGGTCTTGGTCGCCGGACTAAATATATCTGTTGCGCAGGGAGACACTGTTGTTGATGTTATTAACTCTAGTGAGGATCACACCATTTTTTCTGATTTACTGGTAGAAACTGAGCTGGATAATGTAATAGCACAACAAGGCCCGTTTACAATAGTAGCGCCTACTGATGAAGCATTTGAAGCCCTCGGAGGCGAGCTTGATGAATTGAGAGCAAATCCCGATCAGCTCCAAAATGTAGTGATTGGTCACCTGTTTCAGGGTGAAGTTCCATCTGAAGATGTAGAACCTGCCCTGGGCATAGAAGTAGCTGACGGAGATATTCCAGCCTCCAATGGTCTTGTACATATTTCTAACGAAGTAATCATGGGTCAATAAACCTTTGATAAAAGTTTTGATCCCACGAAGCCGTTCCTCTTAGTTGAGGGCGGCTTTTTTTGTGCAACAGCATGCACTTAATATTAAAAGCCTCGTTTATTATTTTGCAAAACGAGGCTTTTGTCTTTTTGAATAGTGCTTTTCCAACAAAATAACAGTCTGAGCGATCATAGCGCCCCTACCTCTCCGTCAATTTCAACAGACTCCACACTTTCTAATTTATTCAATTCGGTAATCTGTGCACCAGTAACAGTAGCCGACAGAATATTACCCATGTAGGATTTGTAATTTTTAATCGGGAGCTCCCCGGCTGCTTTTTCATCGGTTAGAACTATCATCACCATAAACTTTTCATTCGGGTGGTCTGACGCTCTGCTCAGAAGATCTTTTGAAATTTTTGCCATGTTGATTCAGAAAAATGGAGTGCCCCAGCCCGGGGCACTCTTAATTTATGTTGATTAATAATAGATCATACAGTTCAGCATGAATTTACAACGTTGCCAGATCGCAGTTTATTAAACCGTACCCAAATGGTGTGTTATAACCGGCATCGCCCATATCACTCGCGGTGGATGTAATTTTTCGCTCAACATTCACAGGACTTATTCCGGGGAATTTTTCATAAATCAAGGCTGCGAGACCAGCCACATGCGGGCATGCCATACTCGTACCCGATTTGAACCCATATTCCCCGTTCAGAACAGTGGAACGAACACTCACACCCGGCGCTACCACCGTAACCTGGTTCCACTCCGAATGTTCACCACCCCTCGATGATGAAGCGGCTATGTGTCCGCCCTGGTTGATCGATCCCACAGCGATGGGACTGGCTTTGGATGTGCCCCGCTGGTAAGAATTTGCTGGCGAACCAACGTAGGGAAACGCCGTATGTCCGGAGTTACCGGTTGCTGCCACCACAGTGACACCGTGGTCCTGGCATTTTCTGATTGCGTTCGCATAAGCCACACGAGGCCCTACGCTTGCACCCAGGCTTAAATTGGCAACATGCATTTTGTTTGTGATGCACCATTCAAGCCCTGCAATCACCCATGACATCTGACCGCTGCCAGAATCGGCAAGAACTTTAACGGCATAAAGCCTGCAAAGAGGTGCAACACCTACAACACCGATAAAGTTATTGCGTGCGCCTACAATACCGGCACAATGTGTTCCGTGGCTGTGCCCATCATCGTAACTGGTAACTCCCTGTACGAACGAAGCTCCGCCGGAAATTACAAGATCAGGATGAGTGGCAATTCCCGTATCCAATACAGCAACATTCACTCCGCTGCCTCTTAATCCGCGGCTCCATGCTTCCGGAGCTTTTACCATACTGATATTCCAGGGTATGGGCTGCCGCGGAAGAATCGGTGGCGAAATAATGGGTGGGAATGGCAGGATCGGTTCAGGCCGGATCGGTACAGGCTTGATCGGAAAGCTTCTGGTCTGGGTTCCGTTGTGAAGGCCGTTACCTTTTCTGCCCAGGTGCATAATAGAGGAAAACATATCCATTAACGCATGCTCATAGCCATCCTGATAGCTATTTCCTTCCGTTATCTCACTGCTTCCAAGCCCATTGCTGACCAGATCGGTCTGCTCTTCTTCCTTGGTAAGTTCAAGCACATGTACTTCAATGTCTTCCTCAACAGCCAGAACAGACTCTTTCTTAACGAGCTTTGAATGTTCTTCGTCATCGAGTTCAATGGAACTGACCCCGATGTTTTCAAAGTGCAAAACATCATCTTTATCCGGAACCGAATCAGTTTCCATAAAAGAGATGCCTTCCTTACATTTGCTTTTGGAAACTCCCAAAATAGAACTTGCTTTGGATGAGTCCACATCCTGGTCCTTATAGGTTACCAGGTACCTTTTTGTTTTTTTCTCTGCCATGTTACCTCCTGTTTTTTTTTCTACTCTCTTACAGGCTTTTCGGATTCCGCCCATGTTTTTCAGTATGTGGCTTGATACTACCCCCACGTTCGCATTGAAAAGATCATTTCTCCCGGGCCGTTTTATTGCGGCTTTCTTTCTATGTAGAAAATCTTAAATCTTCCCCTTTAATTCGTCCGAATTTCTACCTATTTATTGTCTTTAATCGATGCATAAAACTTTTTTTTGTTACAGATATGCAATCAATTTTTTCAACAAAAAAATGTAAAGATAAATCAGTGATGATAACCCGGCCCTCTCACAAACCGGCCCGGCATCCTTCCGGTATGGCTGCCGATTTTGAGAACATGTCCCCCATTTACGAAAACATGCTCCACGCCTTTGGCATATTGATGCGGTTCTTCGAAAGTTGCATGATCCTGAATGGTACCCGGATTAAATATGACAATATCTGCAGAAAAAGGTTCTCCGCCGGTGCCGTCATAAATCACGCCATTTATAATGACAATACCGAATGTAGAGACGGTTTAGAAAAGAATAAAAACAAAATCATTTTACAAAACGTTACGCTGTTTGTGTATGTTATTTCATTGTTTTTCTTATTCACATTTCTTATCTCTGTAACAAGTTTCTGTTGAGCGGGTTTGCCTCAGAATTTTTTCGATTAATTAATAGTTAAATAACTGTTTTCACTATGAAATCTATGTTCAAATCTACAAATATTTTTTACATGCTGTTAACTGCAGCTTTGAGTTTTACTCTAATATCATGCGCATCAGACAGCAATGCCAACAACGACGATTGGGTATCTCTTTTTAACGGAGAAGACCTCACAGGGTGGGTGATTCCGGAAGGGGATGGTGGCCACTGGCAGGTTATAGACGGCGTAATCGATTACGATGCAATGAGCCAGGCCGAGGGAAGTAAAGACCTCTGGACCGAAGGCGAATATGAAGACTTTACCCTTCGAATCGACTGGAGAATAAAAGAAACACCGTTCATCAATGAAAATGTTCGGTTGGTTCTGCCGGACGGCAGCCACAAGCTGGATGAAAATGGTGAAGATATTCGAATGTCTGTACCAGACTCCGACTCCGGAATCTACCTGAGAGGAATGCCCAAAGCACAGGTGAATATCTGGACCTGGCCAATTGGCTCCGGTGAAGTTTATGGATACCGAATGGACTCCAGCATGCCCGATGAAGTACGAGCAGGTGTTACACCAAACAGACATGCTGACAACCACATAGGTGAATGGAATACGTTTGAAATTACAGTGATTGGAGACCGTCTTACTGTTGAACTGAACGGCTATACTGTGATTGAGGATGTACAACTTCCCGGAATTGAAGAACGGGGCCCAATCGGCCTTCAGCATCACGGACATTTAGTTGACGGAGAGTGGGCAAGTTCTCCATCCCTTGTTCAATTCAGAGATATCTACATCAGGGAATTGTAAGAAAATAAAAACTGCACAGTAAAAGCCCTCTGATCAATCCGGCAGTGGGCTTTTTTATTTTGTCTGATTTCCACTTACTGCCTATTTGGTCCATTTGTCCCAAATAAATAGTTTCCGGCTTTCACTCACTCCTGCTCCAGTAGCAAATTAGCCAGCTCTTCTCCCAGGTGATTTTCCATCAGCTCGCGATAACGTGTTGAGTTTATATAGCCGCCATTCGCCAAAAAGAACTCTTCCATCACTTCATGCCAGTCGCTTTCGAGCGGCATGATTACTCCAAACTGTTCCGATGCCTCGTCTCCTGCAGCATGCCTGCGAAGTGGATCTCCCCTTTCGGCCGCACGCCAGTAATTATAGATATCAACATAGGCAAAGTATCTGTTTTCAGCAGCTGTGCGCTCAATAATTTCGTTGTTGGAATGGGCATAAAGCATATCGGCCTGTGGAATGTATTGGTCCAATATACCTTGTAACCGGTCTTGATGAAGTGTGCCTTCAAAAGCGAGGGCATTCAGCCCGTCAAATGTGGATTCGATTTCTTCAAAACTGCTGATTTCGGGAACATCGCTATGAGTGATCAAAGAAGCGATATTGGTCATATAAGGCGGGCTGAAAGCAAGCTCACCCCTGCGTTCTTCTGTGATAGTGACATTGCCCACACCAAAAACTCCGCCCCCGGAAGTCTGAACAAAATAGTAGAACTCAGAGAACTGCTCAACCGGCTTGTAATGAATCCGGATTTCCACGTCATATTCTGAGTTAACATAATCCACAAAGTCGCGAACCAGTTCGATTGTAACCCCCGTCAGATTTCCACCTTCATCTTCATAAGAAAAACCATCGCTTGGAACATAAACCAGAGTGATGGTTCCGGTTCCGTGCTGATTCACATCATTCCAGGCTGCTCTTTTAGTGTCTGATACTTCGGAATCTCCGTTTCCGCAATTGGTGATTAAAAGTGTTATTAGTATAAATATCAGAATTCTCATTTAATTACTGTTGGTTGAATTTCATTCTGCACATAACCTGAATTATTCCCAAACTATTACTGATAATATATTTAAAATTAATAATAACAATTGTTTAATTTAATATAGAGCAAAAAATTAATTCAATTATTCTTTGGTGAATAATTCAGGTTAAATAAGAGGCTGGCTCAACAAAAACAAGCATCCATAGAAAATGATTTATTTGACTTGAAGCGGAACGGAATGGAGTTTATTTTTGGTTAAACATTAAATTAATTAATATTAACTCAAATATAGCAAAATGAGTACAGCAACATTAACCAAGTGGGCGATAGATACCGCTCATTCAGAGATCAATTTCAAAGTAAAGCATCTTGTAATATCAACAGTTACAGGAAAGTTTAATAAATTTGATGCAGTTCTTGAATCGGAAAATGATGATTTTGAAGATGCACATATCCGCTTTGAAGCCGACATTGACAGCATCGACACGAATAACGAAGACCGGGATAATCACCTCAAATCGGATGATTTCTTCAATGCTGAGGAGCATCCCAAACTTACTTTTGAGTCACGATCATTTAAAAAATCCGGGAAAAATGAATATAAGTTGATTGGTGATCTTACGATTCGCGGAAACAGAAAAACAGTAGAGCTGGATGCAAATTACGGTGGCACTGTTCAGGATCCATACGGACAAACCAAGGCAGGATTTGAAGTCTCAGGAAAAATCAACAGAAAAGAGTTTGGTTTGAAATGGGATGCTGTTACCGAGGCTGGTAACCTGGTTGTTTCAGATGAAGTGAAACTGGTCTTGAGTGTACAGTTTGTAAAAGAGGAAGAGTAAATTACCCCGATTATTTTTTTCTTAAAGTAAAAAAGCCCAAATCATGATTGATTTGGGCTTTTTTAATATCAGTTGAAAGGAATAAATCTGAAGAAATCAGTATCGGTAGTGATCTGGTTTGAAAGGGCCTTGCTTCGGAACACCGATATATTCGGATTGTTCGTCCGTAAGTTCTTCTATCTCTACGCCGATTTTTTTGAGATGAAGCCTTGCAACTTTTTCATCAAGATGTTTCGGTAGCACATGGACACCAATCTCGAAATCTTCGTTCCAGAGAGCGATTTGAGCCAGTGTCTGATTGGTAAAGCTGTTGCTCATCACAAAACTCGGGTGCCCGGTTGCGTTACCGAGGTTCATCAGGCGGCCCTGTGAAAGAAGAACGATCTCTTTTCCGTCCTCAAACCGGAACAGGTCAACCTGTGGTTTGATGTTCTCTTCTTCGGTATTTTCTTTGAGCCACTTTACATCAATTTCATTATCGAAATGGCCAATATTACCGACAATAGCCTTGTCTTTCATCAGCTTAAAGTGTGCGCCGGTTAAAATATCTTTATTACCAGTGGCTGTTACGAAGATATCACCTTCCACAGCGGCATCTTTCATTCGTTTTACTTCGTAGCCGTCCATAGCAGCCTGCAGGGCACAGATTGGATCAATTTCCGTAACAATCACGCGGGCACCGGCTCCTCTCAGAGAAGCTGCCGATCCTTTACCAACGTCGCCGTATCCGGCCACAACAGCAACTTTACCTGCCATCATCACATCGGTTGCACGGCGAATTGCGTCTACACACGACTCGCGGCAGCCATATTTATTATCGAACTTGGACTTTGTAACTGAATCGTTTACGTTAATGGCGGGAACAGAAAGGGTTCCTTTTTTCATGCGCTCGTAAAGCCTCAAAACTCCGGTCGTGGTTTCTTCAGATATTCCCCGGATATTTTGTGTTAATTCAGGATATTTGTCAAGTACCACGTTGGTCAGATCGCCGCCATCATCAAGTATCATATTCAGGGGCTTGCCATCCGGGAAAAAGAGTGTCTGTTCAATACACCAGTCATACTCTTGCTCGTTCATCCCTTTCCAGGCATATACAGGAATCCCGGCTTCTGCAATAGCAGCAGCAGCGTGATCCTGTGTAGAATAGATGTTACAGGACGACCACTGAACTTCAGCACCCAGTTCTATCAGTGTTTCAATCAGAACAGCGGTTTGAACCGTCATGTGCAGACAGCCGGCAATACGCGCTCCTTCAAGTGGTTTATCTTTTCCGAATTCTTCCCGGGTGGCCATCAGTCCGGGCATTTCAGCTTCTGCAAGGGCAATTTCCTGTCTGCCAAACCTTGCAAGGCCAATATCTTTTACTTTATAGGGTAGCTTTTCTACTTGTTGTTCCATGAGTTTATCTGGTCCTTTTTTAAAATTCACATTGAAAACACTTTTATGGAGTGTAGTGTTCAAATATCTGTTCTGTTGTTAGCGATAAAATTTACTCTCGGATCAAAAATATTCATTGATCAATTCTTTGGCTCGGTTATAATCACCTTCACGCCCGTATGAACCCATTTCAAGTTTTATAAAATTCCCATCCGGGTCAACATACGCTTTGAAGGGAATACCCTGCCCGCCAAGTTTGTTGAAAATTTCGTTTTCATCGTAAAGCCATACAAAGTCATAACCGTGCTCTTCTGCAAATTTCCTGGCATCATCGGGCGTCTCAGTCATACCAACGGTAACAGCAAACACCTGGAACTCCTCAGGGTATTCCGCCCGTAAATCTTCCATTGCAGGAAATACCTGAAGACAGGGGCCACACCAAGATTCCCAAAAATCGATAAGTATCAGACTTCCCCGGTAATCCTCAAGACGAACTTCGTTACCATCAAGGTCAGCAAATACGGCATTTTCAACAATTGATTCCGGCGATCCGTCTCCGCTGCTCTCTGAAGCTTGATCACGATCATTACCGCAACCGGTAAATACCAGTGCAAGTACAATAAGAAGAGATGTAAAAATATAATATGGTGCTTTCATGCGTCAAAATTTTTATTAAGCCTAAAAATAAGGGTTATCAGACTAAAAGTATAACGATTCTGCCTCTCGGAATATATATCGGTATTTGAGCTGATTCCTGCATTTCATCATACTTAAATCATTTCAATTGTTATATTCAAAGAAAGATCTCATCAAATAGAAATTATGGTTTACGATTTTACGATTGCAGGGGCAGGCATTGTGGGACTATCGGCAGCCTTTAAACTTACGAACGCATTTCCCGATGCTTCTGTTCTCGTGTTGGAAAAAGAAAACAGGGTTGCGGCACATCAAACGGGGCACAATTCAGGTGTAATTCATTCAGGTATTTATTACCAGCCCGGCAGCTACAAAGCACGAAATTGTGTAGACGGAAGGCGTCAAATTGTGAATTTTTGCCGTGAGAATGGCATTCAGCATGATATATGTGGTAAAATTATCGTTGCTTCGAATGAAGAGGAAGTTTCGAAACTTATCTCCATTTACAAGCGCGGACTGGAAAATGACATAGATGGAATCCGTCTGATTGACGAAAAGGAAATGAAAGAGATTGAACCCTATGCCAGGGGTGTGCGTGCCATCCATGTTCCCTGTGCAGGAATTGTGGACTTTCCCGAAGTTTGTAAAGTACTGGCCCAAAAGCTGAAAGATGCCGGAAAATCGGTTATGTTTGAACACCCGGTTCAGGGAGTTTATCAAACTAACGGAGTGCTTTCCATTCAAACCCCGAAAACGGCTTATAAAACCCGGCATTTTATCAACTGCACAGGACTTCACAGCGATCGAGTGGCACGGTCGGCCGGGGTAAAACCCAATATCAAAATTGTGCCATTCCGCGGAGAATATTATGAGCTCACACCCGATGCCGAGCATAAAGTAAAAGGCCTGATCTATCCGCTGCCAAATCCCGAATTCCCATTTCTGGGCGTTCATTTTACAAGAATGGCCAAAGGCGGCGTGGAGTGTGGCCCCAACGCTGTGTTGGCATTTAAACGCGAAGGATACAATAAAACCTCATTCGATCTGTCCGATACAATAGATACGCTCGATTATCCCGGGTTCTGGAAAATGGCAGGCAAACACTGGCAGATGGGCCTGGATGAAGTGTACCGTTCTTTTTCAAAAAACGGTTTTCTTGAAAAGCTAAAAAAGCTGATTCCATCTATTCAGTCAGCTGAACTGAAAGAATCTCCCTCGGGTGTACGTGCAATGGCGCTGCTTCCCAATGGCGACCTTTTGGACGATTTCTATTTTGAAACCACAGAAAGAGAAATCCATGTACTGAATGCACCCAGCCCTGCTGCTACAGCCGGCCTTGCAATTGGAGATGAAATTGTTAAAAAGGCGAAGAACTCATTTGCACTCTGATTTTCTGCCAAATCCCTGATCAAAAAAATCAAAATTGTTCCTTTTTAACAATTATTTAGTTCCCCGGTTGAATTGAAGCGGATTTCGACTTACACTTTGTTCTGAAATCACTACTCATTACTAATCAAGCCGATTTGTCTGCGATTCATACCGATATTTTAACCCGACGGCTCTACGCCACCGATGCATCCATTTACGAGGAACTTCCTAAAGGTGTAGCCTTCCCGAAAAACGGGAGCGATATTGAGCAACTGGTAAAGCGTTCAGCATCAGAATCATTTTCCATCACACCAAGAAGTGCAGGCACCAGCCTTGCCGGGCAAACAACAGGTAGCGGCGTGATTATGGATGTGTCCCGTTATATGACCTCCATTAAAGAGATTGATCCGGTCAAACAGATCGCCAGGGTTCAGCCTGGGGTCATCCGCGACACACTGAACCGGGAAGCCGCCAGATATGGTCTTCAATTCGGGCCGGATACAGCCACCACAAACCGTTGTATGATTGGCGGAATGATCGGAAATAACTCTTGTGGTTCGTTTTCCATCAAGTACAAAACCACCAGAGAGCATGTGCTGGAAATTGAAACAGTACTCAGCGACGGCTCCGTGGCGGTTTTCGCTCCACTCACAAACCGGGAACTTGAAAAAAAGTGCAGGCTGCAATCACTGGAAGGGGAAATTTACAGGGAGATTCTTGATCTGCTGAAAACTCATAAAGATCAGATTGTCAAGAACTATCCTCATCCCGCAATCATTCGCAGGAATACCGGATATGCACTCGATCGCCTTTGTGAAATGGAGCCGATTACACCGGGAGGCCGTCCCTTTAACATGGCCGAGCTTCTTTGCGGAAGTGAAGGCACCCTGGCGATGACCGTATCTGCAAAACTGAACCTGGTAGCCCTGCCGAAGGAAAAAATACTGATCATTCCGCAATTCCGTTCCCTGCACGACGCGATGCTGGCTGCGGTTGAGGCGGTAAAATGTGAACCGTCAGCAGTAGAGCTGGTTGATGATATCATTCTCAACGCCACAAAGGGCAACATCGAGCAGAATAAAAACCGTTTTTTTCTTGAGGGAGACCCCAAATGCATACTGATCATCCAGTTTGAAGGTGACAATTTGGATGAACTGGCTGAATCTGCGGCAGGAGTTCAGAAAAAGCTGAAGGAACTCAACCTTGGGTATACTCAACCCATTTTAAATGACCCGGCATTGATGAACCGGGTCTGGAACCTGCGAAAAGCGGGCCTCGGCCTGCTGATGGGTCTCGGTGCCGACTCACGTTCTCCCACATTTGTGGAAGACACCGCCGTGCGGGTTGAAGACCTTCCGGCCTATGTTCAGGAGTTTCAGCAGATCCTGGACCGTCACAATACCACTTGTGTTTTTTATGCCCATGCATCGGTTGGTGAGCTGCACCTAAGGCCGGTACTTGACCTGACTAAACCTGAAGGCATTCGAACCATGAAGCAGATTGGGCAGGAGGTCGCTAAACTTGTAAAGAAATACCGTGGGTCTCTCTCTGGTGAGCATGGAGATGGCCGCGCAAGGGCGCCCTTCATCGAAACAGTACTGGGCAGTGAGATGATGCCACTTTTGCGCCGCGTGAAGGCGATCTGGGATCCCGAAAACCGGTTCAATCCGGGCAAGATCATCAACCCAAAACCGATGGATGCCGATTTGCGCATTTCCCCTAATTATTCTCCTCCGAAAGTAGACACCGTGTTTAAATGGCGATCATCTGCAGGTTTTGCCGGGGCGATAGAGCAATGCAACGGAGCCGGTGCTTGCAGAAAGTTGCCGGATAGCGGTGGAACTATGTGCCCCTCTTACCATGCCACCCGGGAAGAAAAAGATAACACCCGTGGCCGTGCCAACCTTTTCCGTCAGCTTTTTTCAGGGAAACAAGCTGAAGCGTTCAGCTCGGAAGATCTAAAAGAAGCGCTTGATCTCTGCCTGAGCTGCAAAGCATGTAAAAGCGAATGCCCCGCTAACGTAGACATGGCCAAAATGAAAGCGGAGTTTTCGCACGGCTGGCACAAACAAAACGGAACGGCCATGAGCGAACGTTTTTTCGGCAGCCCTGAAAAGTTCTACCCCGCAGCATCTTTTTTTGCCAAATCGGTGAATGTAATAAATCGTCAAAAACCAGTAAAAAAACTTCTGGAAAAATTTTTAAAGGTGGATTTCCGCAGAACACTTCCCGAATTTGCATCTCAAACTTTTGAAAAGTGGTATCATCAAAACAAACAAGAGTATGCCAATACTACTGGCAAACAAGTAGTGTTATTTGTAGACATCTTCACAAATTACCACGAACCTGAAGTGGGCATAGCTGCTGTAAAGGTTCTGCATTCGCTCAATTACAAGATTATTTTTCCCGGAATATTCCCATCGGGCCGTCCGCAAATTTCGAAAGGACTGCTTGATGAAGCCTCAGAAATTTGCCTTGAAAACATCCGCCGTTTTTTTCCTTTTGCCGAACAGGGCATCCCGATTATCGGGCTTGAACCGAGCGAAATTTTAACCTTTCGCGATGAATACCCCGATCTTTGCAGCGATTCACTACTCGGCAAAACCAGGCTGCTTGCTGATAATACGTTTTTGTGGGATGAATTCATCAGTTCAGAACTGGCTGCAGAAAAACCAAAGAGTATAGGTGCAGGAGCGCAAGTCTACATCCACGGCCACTGCCATACCAAAGCCCTGGTGGGGAACGACCCGCTGATTTCCTCATTCCGTCAGCTTGGGTTTGATCCTGTTCCTCTCGAAACCGGTTGCTGCGGCATGGCTGGAAGTTTCGGTTATCATAAAGATAAATTTGATGTTTCGATGAAGATCGGAGAGCAAATTCTGTTTCCAGCTCTGAAAGAATTACCGAAAGATGCACTCATCTGCGCACCTGGATTTTCGTGCCGGCACCAGATTTTTGATGGAGTACGTAAAAAAGCGAAACATCCGGCAGAAATAATGGCAGCTCAACTCTGAAAAGTGAATTCCAATATTGAGAAATAACCACAATATTACTTTATTCAAGTTATGCTGGTATAGTAATAATAACTTTAATAACACATAAATCTCATCCCAGGCAATGAAAATGAAAAGATTAATTGATCAGAAGAACTTTTTTTTATTTTTATAAAAAAAAAAAAAAATAAGAGATAATTTGACCATTCATATCGTTGAGCTTCATGTAAAATTTCGCAGGGGAATTCCGTAAACTTTTATAACCTTAAGGCCTTTTATTTTTTTACTGGTTTAGTAATTGTAAATCTTCCGCAGCCTGTATTACAAACAGGTTTTCTTCACCGAGAGCATCCAGTAGCACGCGGTAGCTCTGTGTAATGAGTTCTGTAGCTTCAGCCAATTTTTCCTGATAAAGCAATGACCTTCCAAGATTTGATTCCGCAAATGCAATTCGCCAGTCATCCTCTTCATATATTTTTTTTCGGATTTCAACTGCTTCGAAAAAATAAAGCTCAGCTTCAGCAGGCTGATTGGTAAGAATCAATGCCCTACCTAACGAAAGCAGAGTGGTTGCGATATCGGGATGCAGCTCCGACAGCGAGTTTCTGCGCTGATGCAACGCCTGTTCATACAACTTAACAGCTTCGCTATAGTTTTCTATTAATCTGTAAAGTTCGGCAAGATTGTAATACACAACCCCGATAAAAGGATGAGTCTCCGGAAAGATAGCCTGCCCAATTTCAAGTGCCCGACGCAAATCGGCCTCGGCAAGGTCATACTCTTCCCTGTCTTGGTGCAAGCCTGAATACCCATTTAATATATATGCCATAAATGGGTGCTCCTCACCTAATACCTGATCCACCAGCTCTACAGCTTCTTTAAACAGTTCATCTGCTTCATCAAGCTCACCATCTTTCTGGAGCAGGATAGCAAGATTATTCAGATTAATCGCCAGGTTCGACCCCTGCTCCGGCTGCTGCCTGCGAATATCGATAATTCGACGGTACATGTCGTAAGCTTCCTCTTTATCCCCCAGCTCTTCGAGAGACATAGCCAGGGTATTCATTACACTTGCTGTTTCAGGATGTGTATCGCCATTTTGAGATATACTAATTGCGAGTGCCTCACGTGCAGCATCCGCAGCCGCTTCAAAATTATCGAGCCGATATTCCAGATTGGCAAGGCGCAGCATAGCTGCAGCGTATCGCGGAGACTTTTCCCCGATACTTCGAAAAGCATCTACAGATTTCCCGATTGCAAGATAGGCATCTTCATAAAGGCCAAGATTACTATAGATATTGCCAATCATACTCAATATCTGAGCCTGCAAGCCTGGTTCGTCTTCTAATTCAGTTTGAACCCGCTCAAAACCCTGGTCGAGAAGTTCCCGGGCTGTCATAGATCCATCATTTGCACGGTTTGGGTCGGACCCTTCAAAAATCTGAGCTAAAAAGGCAGATACCTGCTCTGCTTCGCGTGCATTTTGCTCGGCCAGTTGCGCCTGCCACATCGTTGCAGATATTCCACCAGTCAGCGTAAAAAACACCAATATTGCGGCAACAACACTCCACTTATTTCGGTTGATGAATTTCCGGGCACGATAGCCAAATGAATCCGGCCTGGCAAATACAGGTAGTTTTTTTTGATGGCGTTCAATATCGGTCACCAGTCTTTCAACCGATGTATACCGCCGTTCCGGGTTTTTTCGAAGAGTCTTGTCAATAATTGCATCCAGGTCACCTTTCAGTCTCTTTATCAGATCTGATGACTCACAGTTGCGTTGTTTTGCAAGTTCAGCCCTCTCCTTATTGTTTGAGTGCGACGAATATCGTCTACTGGCCGGTGGTGGCTCAACTTCAAGCACCAGCTTCTCAACCTCTTTATATGACAGGTCATTGAGATCTAAAGGATGCAGGCCGGATAGAAGTTTGCTCAAAAGAATACCCAATGAATAGAGATCGGTTGAAGTGGTTACCAACTTACCGGAAATCTGTTCAGGAGATGCGTATTCGAGACTGAGCATTCTCATGCCCGGATGAGTTTCAAAGACAGTACTTTCATAGATATTCGGATCCAGTAATTTTGCAATTCCGAAATCGAGAATTTTAACCCGTCCCTCTTGTGTAACCAGAATATTTTCAGGTTTAAGATCGCGATGGATAATCAACGAATTGTGTGCGTATTGAATGGCTTTACAAACGATAATGAACAGTTTCAATCGTTCTTCAAGTGATAACCTCCGGCTGTTGCAGTACTCCAGAATATTTTCGCCAGCCACATATTCCATTACCATATATGGAATTCGGTCTGCGGTGATACCGCTGTCAATAAAACCTGAAATATTTGGATGCTGTAGTGCGGAAAGTATATGTTGTTCCAGCCTGAACCGCTCCATATGAGATGGGGTGAGCAGGCTCTTGTGAATCACTTTAAGTGCCCCGGTCTGTTTGATACCACTCTCATCCACCCGCTGCACTTTATAAACGCGCCCCATACCGCCGTGGCCAATCAACTCCAGGATATCCCATCGACCAATTTTTTTCCCTTCAAAATAATCTTCACCATCTGCATGTTCGATAAACAGTGAGTCCAGCTCTTTCATGAGCTTCTCATTTTTCCCGAGCCTCTCTTCAAAGAACAGGTCCGACTCCTCCAGCTGGTTCAGCATCTCCCTGATTTTTTTTTCCAATTCGGTATCCTCGCCACACACTCTTTTAATGTAGTCGATTCGTCCCTCAGGAGGTAGTGTTAGAACCATGTCAAAAATCCGGCTCAGCTGTTTCCAGTCATTCTGGTTCATCTATTGTTTATTATTATGTTCCTGTTTTAAATCTTGAGTTCAAAAAAGTTTTCCATTTTACAGGTTAGATTCTTCAAAGAGCGTCACGAAGGAATCCTATGCAAGGCAATCCAGATTCAGATCTGCCGAGATGAAGTTGAAACTGCACTCAAACAGACGGTTATCAATTAAATACAACATCGACCCTGCCTCGAAGAAATAACATGGATAAACTCACGATGCCTTCAACTCATTATACAACCACATCTTCGCTTTCGCCCAGTCACGGTCAACTGTGCGGGATGTTACACCCAATACCTCAGAAATTTCCGGTATTGACATTCCACCAAAAAAACGCATCTCCACAACCTGTCCCCTTCTTGAGTCGATCTCACTGAGTTTTTCAATCAGTTCATTCAATTCGATGATCTCTTCAGAGTGCTCTTCAAGATCCAGCTTTTCTTCGTCCAGGGTAATAGGCCGGTTTTTCCCGCCCCTGCGAAGTGCAACTTTTTTACGGGCATGATCCACCAAAATCTGTCTCATGCATCTTGAAGCAATCGAATAAAAATGTGCACGATTTTGCCACTCTATCTTCGAATTCCCCAACATTTTCAGATAGAGTTCATGCACCAATGCCGTTTTTCGTAATGTCTGCGCATTCCTCTCATAGGCAAGATGTTTTCGTGCAATTTCCTTCAGATTCCCGTAAACATGAGGATACAATGAATCAAGAGCAGCTTTATCGCCATTCTGAGCCTTAACAAGCAAACGGGTTATGTCTCCTGGTCTTTCCAATATTGAAGTTCATTAGTTCATGTCGTGATCAGAATTCGTTTTGCGCAATACATATACAATTTTGTGTAGCCAACAAACCCTTAATCATTTTTAGAAAAAATTTTACTCAACAAAAACCACTATAGCAACTATTTATGGCAACTAAATGAATTTATGCCATAACCACATAAGTCATTATTAACCAACATGAAGAAAGCCCATTTAAGCTGCTAACAACAATTCAAAAAGAACTCTAAACAATCAAATTTTGGATTTGCACACCATTATATCGAAAATTTTAGCCCCCTTCTGCATCTTGCTGATCGCAGCCATACCGGCATTTTCACAGAGTAGTTCATTTTGGGATGATACCGATCTTTCCATTTTCAGGTCTGGCGGCAGCATTGGGTTAACAGCATCGATGTACACGGCACAGGGCATTGATAACCGCCGCCCCCCCGGTATTCTTCAAACCAATGCCAATTTAAATTTTACAGCACTTGGCCTGCGCAGTGGTTTTACCCTGAACTACTCAACTGATGATTCCGGCTTTCGACAAAACATGAACTCTATAAATTATAGTGCGCGCTGGCGATGGCTTACTTTTCGTGCTGGCGATGTAAATACGCGTTTTTCTGACTATAGTTTAAACGGAACAACCATCAGGGGCGGATATGTACGGGTAAATCCCGGAAATTTTTTGATTGAGGTAATTGGCGGAAAATCTAAACGTGTGGTGCGGCCCAGCCTGGAATCTGCATTTCGTGAACCTTCCTTTAATCAGTGGGCCTTTGGGGCAAAAATGGGGATAACCGGAACAAATGGTAGTTATTTTAACCTCAACACATTTTATGCACAAGACGATGCTGCTTCACTTTCTGGAGAAATTATTGAGATCAAACCTCAGGAAAATTTAACGCTTACTCCCGAATTTAGAGTGAATCTGTTCGATGGACGCTTAACACTGGAGAGCCAGTTTACCACTTCGGTTTTTACCAGGGATCTTGAGGGAGAGCCATTTTCATCTTCCGATCTTGGAGTTCCCGTTTTTTTCACCGCAATTTATCAGCCTCGGGCCAGTACACATGTTAACTACGCCGGTAAAGCTCTTGCAGGTTTTAGGTCTGATTTTTTTGATATGAACATAGGTTATGAGCGCATTCAGCCCGGGTTCATGTCGCTGGGCCGCGGCACAGTGCGCAATGATGTTGAGACTATCACGCTTAGCCCGGCAGTTCGTTTTTTCAAAAACCGCCTCTCTGTTCGGTCTGATATAACTCTCGGGCGCGATAACCTGCTTGGTACCCGGTTTCAGACGCAATCCAACACCAGCATCGGCACAAATGTGCAAATAGTTTTCAGTGAGGTTTTTCACCTTACTACCTCATATAACATGTTACTGAATGATATAACCATGAACTCTTTTGACGGCATTGACCAGTCCATGGGCGGACAGTCTCAGGTTTCGCATAATCTAATGCTTCAGCCCAATTTTACCTTCATTGGGGATGATTTTATTCATAATATTGCACTTTCCGGCGGCTATCTGACTGTAAACAGTTCGTTTATCGGGGACCCGGAAAGCAGCAATTCTTTTTTTTCTGAATCGTACACCGGTATGCTCAGCTATGCCATCACGCTTCCGACGGGCATTACTCTGAATAGCTCAGGCAACTATTTAACCAACTCATCAGATGGCGGTGAAATTCAAAATATCGGGATCAATTTCGGAACCAGTTATGCACTTTTTAACCGAAAACTGACTCTGGGCCTGAACCTCGGCATCAATCAAAGCAGGCTGGAAAGAGAAGTGATGAACGGCACCGCCATAACTAACAGATTTCAGCAGCTTGTTAGCGGAATCAATTCATCCTACCGGTTAACGGACAAAGACACCTTCAATCTAACTCTGCGTTCACGTAATAGCCGGGTGTTGGACGGAACCGGAAATGACTATACAGAACTTGAGGGCAGCTTCAGGTATCAACGAACATTTTAATCGGGTTGGCTCACAGAATGATTTCAATATTTACATTTAAATCAGTACTTACTAATGCAGCTTTTTTATTTGGGATATTGATCGTTCTCCAGGGCTATTCAGATCGGGCCCATGCTCAGAGTACATCACAGGTAACCATTGTGGGCATACCTCCTATGCTGCCCAGTCCATTTGCCGAGGATATCGAAAACAGTTTTGTAACCGGTCAGTACCAGATCATTTTTAACTATACCAGCTTCAGCAGTGTGCCGGTGGATTTCATTTTTGATTTTACCGTTCTGAAAGGCGGCCAGGAAATCATTGAAATTTCATCCCTTTCGGCACCATTTACTCCAGGTACGTATGTATTTACCTCCTTTTTTGAAGAACTGATTTTCCCCCAGGGAGCGAATGATATTTTTCAGCAACTGGATGGCGATATTCGCAACCAGATTATCCAGACCGGTACCGTGCCGGAAGGCAGCTATACCATTCGAATCAATGCCCGTGCCGCAAGCCAGCCAAATATTATCTCCATCGCAGGAAACGCCCATTTTTCTGTTCAGTACCCCTCTCCGCCTATCCCCGTTTCTCCTTCAAATGGGTCCAATGTATTGATGGATGTTCCAATCTTTGCCTGGACTCCGGTGGTTAATACCGCAAGTATACAAATGGAATATGAATTTTTACTGGTCGAAATAAACCCCGGCCAATCACCCCTGCAGGCTATCAATGGAAACCGGGAGGTGGCCATTGAAACACTTATGGGCAATACAACGCTCATCTACACACCCGATTTTCTGCCTCTTGAAGAGAACACCGAATACGGCTGGCAGATTACCGCAAGGGATGCGATGGGCAATGTGCCGCTGCAAAACCAGGGCAAGACAGAGATCTACACGTTCACGTATAAAGCGGCAGACGATGAAGGCGATTTGATTGCCGATTTTTCTCTTGTTGAAGAGATTACAATTATCCCGCAATTTGCAACTCTTACCGGCCTTGGAGAACTTACAGTTACTGAATTTTCAACCTATTACCAGCTCGATGGGCTCGCCTCCCTTTCGCTTGAATTTGATGGCATAATGGGGGCCATGCAAAGCTCCGTTATGGTCAATAACCTGATGGTGCAGAAAGGATCGCTTGCAAGCCCGGTGATTCTGGGTGGTTCGGTAAGCGGCTCGGCCGATCAAATACCGTTCCTGCTTCCCGCTGAAAATCCCTGGATCGAATTTGAAGAATTGTTTTGGTCGTTCGGGCAAAATTTTGGCGTAACGGCTTCGCTTCAAACGCCCGGCCAGCAGTGGGTCGACGCTACGGGCGAACTCACCCTCACCCGGCAGGGACTCAGCGGTTCAGTTGAGATTTCCGGCTCACCCCTGGTACAGTACAGCCGTGACTTTCTGGATTTTGAACTCTATACCCTGGGTGTATCTTATCCTGAAAACCGGGTTTGGGCCACCGGTGATGCCAGCGTAACCGGCCAGGAAACCCCATGCGAGCTTAACAATTTTGAGATGGATGATACACTGTTCTCGATCGGTCTGCTCTGTAACGAAACCTTCCAGATACCTCTTGCAGAACAGAGCGATATGCTGCAGATGGAGGTGGACCGGGTGCTGGGCAGCATCTCCATCGATATAGAAACAGAAGAGTTTGGTTATGATGTGGAGCTGCGCAGCCACCTTGGCTTCAAAACCATCAACAACCAGTACTGCGGCACCCGGGCCAGGGTAAATATGCACAGTGTAGAAGGCCTGTCCGTAACCGGAACACAAAATTACTGCCCGGAATTTAACCCCAAAATTGATCTTGGTTTTGCAAAATTACAGCTCGAAAATACCGAACTTTCTGAACTGAGTTACGATACGGATACCGAAGAGTGGAACTTCGAACTGGGCCTCGATGCCATCCTCGAAGTAGATGCCTTCGATTCCTGGACCTCCCTTACCATGACTGATATCATTGTAAACCGCCAGGGAATCCAGTTCAGTAATGTTGACTTCCATGATGATTCGTACATCCGTCCGCTGCCCGTTTTTAATGCACAGCTTTTTGAACTCAGCCTGAGTACATTCAGCCTCAATGCCTTCACCTTCCCGCTATTCGATTGGGAAGAGCTGGCACCGGGCCCGTGGGATATCTCGTTTGAAGGCAGCGCAGTGGTTCAACACGGGTTTGGCGCACCGCAATGCCTACTGGGCACAACTCTCGATCTTACGAACGGCCATATAGATCAAGACCGTGTTGTTGGCAACCTCTCACTGGGCAACTTTGACGGGTGCGAATGGACAATCGGAGATGGGATTACCATTCAGAT